>PXBU01000105.1 GCA_003566795.1 Puniceicoccaceae bacterium
CCACTGTAAAGTAGCCCCATTTATAGCCATGACCGCCTTCTGCAATGCCTTTTTCCAATTCATTTCCCGCACCGTCAAGCAGCCTGTATTGAACAGTGCCTTCAAAAACCAATTCAATTCCTTGCACCTCAAATTCCCTGGGAACCTTATCACCCGGAGCAGGAGATAAAACCCTGATATCTTCACTGCCGGCGACCATGGGCGGCAACCAATCCAGGTTCTGCAGTCGGGGAACAAATTCTATATCTCCTTTTGCAACAAACTCCACCGGCAGACCTGGAGGATCAATTGCTTTTAAATCATAAGGATAGGTTAGGACCTGTGCAACGGGATCATCTTCACCGGGTTCGGTGAACTTTAGATAGACAGTTAACCGGTCGGTCTCCTCCACTACCCCGGCAATCTCCACTTTGTAACCTTCGGTCGGACGTTCTCCGAAAGTAACCAGCAGATAAAGCGTGTCGTCATGTTCTCTCTCCTGGGCCAGCCATATATCCCGGGAATATTCAATCCACTCTTTAATCTCTGCAGGAAGGGCTTCTTCATGCTCCCCGGGAGCTTTCGGTTCCTCCCAAATGCGGTGGCCGTCATCCCAGTAATCACCTTCGACCAGTACCACCACTTCATCAACATCGGCAAACTGGGCCGATGTCCAGGTAATTGACTGGATAAAAATGTTACCGGCCAGGGATCCTCCCGGCCAGTGATCTCCGAACATTTCTTCAGAAAGATTTATAACGGCCACCCTGTTATCACCAATTTCCAGGTCAAGTATTTCCACTTCATCGTAAACTACCGGCGAAAAAGCTTCTTTCTCCGGATCAGGTCCTTTTATCAGTTCTTCAAGGGTGAGTTGTAAAAGAATTTCAGGGTCTTCATGATCAGCTATTTCGATCACGACAGGGGTCACATAGCCATATTCTCCCGTTTCTCCGGTTTGAATTGCTTCTGAACACCCGAAATAAAGATCAACCTCTCTATATTCTACTGCCGCTTCGAAAAGAGCAACCAGGCTTTTATCCTCTTTAATTTCAAATTGATAGTATTTTTTTTCGCTTACTATCTGCCCTTCTTCACTCCAGCCCGCAAAAACATAACCTTCGGCCGGTTCCGCTTCCACGGCAATCAGGGTTTCATGTTCGTAGCTTCCGGCTCCATCGACATTTCCGCCTTCTTCCGGTTCCGCCGCCAGCTCGACCCCGTGTTTTTCGTCACAGCCGGTTGTCAGCAGCACTGCCATTACAAGGAGCGCAGCAAACAAAACCGTAATTCTTATTTTCCCCGTTTTTATAACCGGCGCATGCATGAACATAATTTCAGCCCCTTCCCCGCTCTTTTCTTTTAATCATTATAAGTCTATTGTCCTGCATATTTTTTCACTTGCCTTAATCTTCACACTCATAGCTTAACATAAAACCTGTTGATTGCTCAATAAAAACTGCGATCCAGTTCATAAAGACTTTTTAATAATAATGAAAAGGAGGGAAGGTAAGCATAAGAATATGCAGTCTATATCCAACAATAAAATGGAAGAGATCCACAATGGGTGGATCTTTGACCCTGCGCCATGGCTTATATGCAAATTGACTCACTGCACACACAAAAGACGGATTTTCAAGTTTTCAATTAATTGCAAACTGAAAAATCCGCCCGGCATCATACTTCTCAATACAAATTTCCGGCTTTATCCGCCGTTCCTTTTATTCAGCACGCTTCTAACCAATCCGGCCGCCCCGGATATCATCATATCACCGTGCGGCACCGCCATATAGCCGATATCATTGGCCAGGTTCCTTCGCGGGCCGGTGACCGAAATAAAATCAAAGGGATAATTACCGGCCCCGGGAAGAATAGCACACCCGTGGCCGTGATCATCAAAAACCTCTTCATGGGTAAGGCAATGCTGCTGAAAGCGGGTCAGGTAATCGAGCAGAGTATCTGCAGTAAGCCTGCCGGTATGGTGCTCGAACACCCCGTAGACCCTGCTGCCGGCTACCAGAAAGGCGATGGTATGCTGGTTGCCTAAATTGACCAGCAAAGCACCCCGCTTTTCTGTAGCTTCCCTTACTTTTGGATCTTCCAGGGTACCCATAATCGCTGCGGCCCCGGTATCCATAAGCCAGATTTGATCAGCCTCTTCCCGGCAGCTCTCCATGACCGCCTTCATCCTGGTAAAATAAGAGGGCAGGTTATTTTGATCATAAATCAAGTCCTCCAGGCTGCCGCCTGAGGTTAAAAACTTTTCCCAGTGCTCAAAGCGAAACTGGCGGTTGCTCCTGTCCGGGGAAAACCCGTGGTCCTGGACGGCAAAGGCAAACACCGGTGGCAGCTCTATTTCAAAAGGCTTCAGCGCTTCTCTTAAAGCGGGAATATCTATATCTTTAAACTCAATAAAGGCACAGTTTTCAGGCGGAGAATCTACTACCCGGATACCGCGGGCGGCTACTTTTTCTAAATTATCTTTAATGGTTAAAGCCGCCTGGCGGGTGGCATAAACATTATAGCCCGCCTGGACATGTTGCTTGACCGCCCCGGAAGAACTGCCCCCGCCCATCAGGGAACCGTGGATAAAAATATCCCGGCCTTCTACCGTCAGTTTTTCAATTTGCCCGGCTACAATCCTGGTCTGGGAAGGAAGGATCAGCTTTACATTGTTCTCCATTTCCACCCCGGGCCGGTAGAGCAAGATATCCTGGGTCCCGCTGCCGATATCTACTGCCAGTATGCCGTCTGTGTTTTGCCTTTCCTTTGGATTCAAGTTATACCATAAGCCCTTCCTGATGGTTATATTCAAAATCAATATTTTAATGTCTTTTCGACAAAATCAACAGTAACAAGCCTGTCCTTTTCATATATATTTTCACCAGTGGAAAGGATTTGATAACAAATATCTACCCTTGCTTTATTTAAGTTAGTTATATCAACATCATCCCGCCCAATAATCATAGATATTTCAGCATCAATCAGCATTTCTTCTTTAAGATCAAGATATCGAGAAAATATGATTGCCAGATCTATATCGCTTCGCTGAGGATCATAAAGCTCGGTACCGTACGAACCAAAAAGGTA
>PXBU01000250.1 GCA_003566795.1 Puniceicoccaceae bacterium
ATCCAGTTATTTGAATACCGTTAGGAGCAGTAAACCCATTTAAGCAACGATCTCTTTCTCTATCCCAATAATCGTAATACTTCTTGGTTCCCTTTATCTCTTTGCAATAAACCCCATTCTTACGATAATAATTAGCAGCAGGTTGTAAGAGATGAGTATCTTTAAATCTCCCTTCCTGATAATCCACTTTAAAATCTTTATCGTCTGTATCAACCATAGTTTAAATTACAAAGATAGTCATTATACTTATAATATACAAAATTAGACTAATTGCAGATTGCTTATAAATTTTGTAAATTGTAAACAAACTAAATAATTATGCCTAGAAATAATATAGAAGAAATAATTCAAAAAGGACTAAGTGCTCAATCTTTTGCAACAGTTTGTTTTAATATCACTCCTCATAATACGAATAGACTAATTCAAGCTCCTCGTGGACTTTATATAGGAACAGGTGGGAATCTTACTATTATAGATAAAAATAATAATGAAAGTATGTTTGTAGATATTCCTAGTGGAAGCATTTTACCTATTCAACCAATTATTGTGAAAGATACTGGAACTACAGCAGGGAATATAGTTGGATTAAGGTAATTTTTATAGACCCATTCTAATTGTTCCTAGTTCTAACCTTCTATGTTTAATCAGTTTATCTGTTTCTATTTCTTCTCTTATTCTTAAGGTAGTATTATAATTTTCAAATTCTGCTAAACAAATAATACTGTTTTCTACTCCGGCTTCTAATGTAGCTTCTATATCATTGAACTCAATATTCATTCGTACATTATTTTCAGAAGTAATACTTATATCTGTTCCTATGTCTTCAAAAATAGAAGATAATATAAACTCATATGGAGATTCTAACTCAGCATTAATTTCTATATCTTCAAACTCTCCTATAATCCCAAGAAAATGTTCTACAGATACTCCTCCTGAAACTTCAATTTCATCAAATTCTACAAGACTACTGAGACTATGCTCTGTATTAACTAATACATTACTTTCTATATCTTCAAATTGTACATTGAATGAAAAATCTCTTTGATTTTCTGGAGTTAAACTTAAATGAACCTCAACAGGATCAAATTCACAATCTATTTGCATATCTATTGCAGTCTCAATAGACGAGCTGGATTCTATATCCTCAAACTCACAATTAATTTGTGTAGTATGAAGTACATCTACAGCAGATGAAGTTTCTATATCATCAAGTTCTACAGCAATTTGTTTATTGTGTAGTAAATTAATGTTATTTGAAACCTCTATATCTTCAAAAGAAACAGTAACCTGAATATCTCTTGAATCCTGTAATCCTATATTTCCAGATACTTCTATATCATCGAGTTCAGAAGAGATAGCAATTCCATGATTAACTCCTGCTTCTAATGAAGACTCCATATCTTCAAAGTTTACAACTCCGTGTAAACTGTGCTCAACAGAAGTTTGAGCGGCTGCTTCAATATCATCAACTTCAGCTGTAATAGATAAATTTCTTTCTTCTACTTCTACAGCAAACTCTGCATCCACATACGAATCGGCATCCTGCGTACTTATATCAACCGTAACATTTCCGTGGCCGCCTGTCCTTCTGATTTGAAATGTAATCCTGAGAAAATTACCTGTAGCCCACGCTGTAGAAAAGGAAAGTGTTTGTGTGTGGACTCCCGATGTGGTGATAACATTACTCCAAGCTGAACTATCAAGAACCGTTCCAAGCGCCCCGTCTGCCCGCTCAATCCTGAACCTCACTTCAAGCGCCCCATCCACAAGAGGCACATTTACGCTAACAGGGAAACTTGTACCTGTGATATTCTCCCCTGACCGGGCAAAGGCAGTTGTGCTGACAAAGGCGGTATTATTGATCCGAAGTTCTACGTCAGCCGTAGGGCTGCCTTGTACATCACTTAGCTCATAAATGGTAAGCCCATTGACTTCACCGATAAGGGTATCACGGAAAAAATTACGTGTAGGCATCTATTCCCTCCATGAATTTCTCCCAATCAGAATCTGAAAGCATTAGTCCTGTTTTTAATGAGATATGTTTTGGTGGTTGTTCTATCATTCGTTCTTTATCTTTCCACCACACTTGTCCTGCCTCACAACAGGAACCATCATAGATCATACCATAAGAATTGTCTTTTACCCAATAGTAGTCAGCACCTATTAATCTGTGCATTCCCCCTACACCATATATAATTACACAAAGTATATTGTCGGGTAAATCATCCCATTTACTTGAATCGGAAGTATATATCTTATCCAAGTAAATAGACTTCCATTTCATTATTAAGGAGCTTTAATAGCGGCTGGCATTGTAAATGAAGCAGATGTAAGATTACCAGTCTGCCCTGATTCTACAGAAGTATTATCTATAATAACATGGGCATTTGATGTACCTACTGTTAAATCATCAATTCCATGAGTATCGTCACCACTTAAAAGGTGTGCTTTAGCTGCTGTTCCACTTGCTACTGCGTCATCTGTTAAAGGTAAACCTGCTACAGTAGCTATTCCATCTCCATTACCTGTTAGCCCCGGAGTACCAAGAGTAAATTCATATAGAAGTGTATCTGTTGATGTAAGTACTTGTATTTTACCACCATCGAAAAGATCCGCAAAATTATCTCTTTGTGAATTTCGTGTAAGCGTTTTTATTGTTGCCATATTTAATTATTTCTTTTAATTACAATATTATCAGATGTAAAGAAATTGCTAATAAATAAGTACAGTGTTTTAAAAAAACCTGCGTTCTTTATTGTTTCTTCTTTAACAATCTTGTTGTTTTCGTCTGTTTCTTTTTTGTAAACTTGGTATTTTCTAAACATTTTGTTTTAAAGTTAATTAGAGATAATCTAACGAAAAATAAGTTTCTTTACAAGTAAATGTGCACTAGTGGAGAGATTCGAACTCCCGACATCTTGTTTTGGAGACAAGCGCTCTAGCCATCTGAGCTACACTAGCAATAAGTGTACCACTTGTATATACTTCATCCACATTAAATACGTACAAAATATAGATTCGATTAGTTGCATTTATCGTAAATAATAACTTCCAAGTACAAGTCCAA
>PXBU01000240.1 GCA_003566795.1 Puniceicoccaceae bacterium
CGGCATATCCCGCCATCTGCAGGTCGGAGTCGTTGAAGACCGGCTCCCCGAGCTTGTCCTTCACCTCGTCATTGAGGTGCATCATGCTCTCGATCTGTCGTTCCACCTCGGTGCGGACGGCGGGCAGGATGCGCTGTTTGAAGCCGGAGCGTTCGCCGGCCGGCCGCTTGCGCAGCATCAGGATGACCGTGCCCTGGACATAGCCGCCCTTCTTCAGCTCCGAGGTCGTTTCGGTGGCGATGTACCAGGCCGCCACAACCTGGAGCCCTGCAGCCCAGAAAATCCCAACCATGTCCGACCACACGCCGGTGTCCTGATGCGTGAACATCACGCACTGCATGCCGTTGTCCGGCATGTGCATGGCCATGGCGCGATAGGCGTCGACCATTCCCCGCCTGAAATCGTCGCCGGTCCCTTTGATTGCCAGCGCGCGGCGAGAGTCCCAAGTCCACTCTGAGAACTCTTCAGCTCTCGCCTTTCGTAGCCAAGCAATGAAAAATTCGGTGATTTCATGGTAATTTACGGCGTCAGCGTAGGGAGGGTCGGTGATCCAAAGATCAGCGTCGGAAGACACTTCAGATGCATCCAATGTTTGAACTGAAAATGAGCCGTGGACTTTGCCTCTGTCACGAGGTGAGTACTTGATTGTGTCTTGCAAAAATGCCCAACCTCTCTCAGCCCTGTTAAACAGTGTGCTCAACTTTTGTTGAGAGAAGGTGTTATTATTTTTGTCTCGATTTGACGGGCCAACCCATGTTGTAAGCTTTGAGTTGAAGTCCAAGAGTCGTGCAAAGAATATTTGCGACTCTGGTGAACGGCTGTGCTTTAAAACGATCGAGTTCACCAACAGCTGCCTCGGACTGAAGAGGTGGTGCCAATATCGCCAGCCGCGCTCCCGGATGACTTGATCAGTATTCTTGCCATGTTCTATTTCCATGTCAGGCAATAGGCCACGCCTTTGAAGGTCAACTAAGCTCTCGGAAACGATTTTGGAAACTATCGCTTCATTCTGCAGATCATGTTCCGTTGGCGCCGCAAAGTACGTGCTCCAAGTTTTCCTACTTATGCTCGACTTTCGGATCCATTGGATGGCGTATAGCCTTTCGGAATATAAATCGTCGACGTCGTGCTCAAAGTCAGATAGCGTCCACTGACGAAGCTTATTTCCTCTCGCTCCATTCCCAGAATAGTCACCGCGAAGTGTTTTGATTGGGATTGAGTATTTGACCCCAGAAATTTCATAGACGAGATTTCCGCCTTGCAGCGTTCCCTGCCGTGCGGCTTTGAGTTGCTCGTGCGACACATTTTCTTGAACATCAATCGCAAATCTTTTTGAAACTGGATCCTCTTTTAAATTTACGATGCAGTTACTGCGTGTCGACACGACCTTGGTCGGCAGGATGGGAACTCGCCAACCTGTGTTCGGACACTTCGCTTCCGTGCAATAAAGGAAAAATCGAGCATGATCTCCATTCACCGCTCTTTCAATCCCGAGGCCGTCGATCTCCTCCCAGACTCGCTTAGTGAGCGTAAGCTGTTCCCGCTCAATTCTCAGGCGTTCCTCGGGATCTGATCCAATAATATGTGCGGAGCCCCATGTGAGCATCGTCGCTACAGGATTGATGTCGGAAGCCAAAACATCGCAGCCGATCCGAGCGCCTTCAAACGGTATTGAGCCGCCACCACAAAACGCATCTCCAACAATACAGCTTCTACCAAAGCGTAGCTTACTTAGCTGATCAACCAGATCAACGTGCGAGCTCGCCTGAACTCCCCAAGCCGCAAGGTGGCTATTTACGTCCTTCCAAATATCCCTGTAAAGCCAGGCTTGATCGACCTCTTCGGGCCTCTTGGTGAAGGAGGATTTTTCCTCGTAAGTATCAAAGGTTTTTAAAAATTTGCAAATTACTTCTGCCTTTTGATCGTCGCTAATATTTTGGCGCCAACGAATTGATGCCCCATACATGCCGTGATCCAATGGAAAGCTGGCAGCTTCGATGTCTTTGAATAGTTCGTTTCCCTCACTTAAGCTATGAGTGAAATAATCCCACGGGTTCTGGATGGTCACTACTCCGGCGATCATCGAAGGCCTGATGTCGCCCTGAGCAACGGCTCGGCGGGCTAAGCTGAGGTCATCAAAGGCCAAGAGCTTCTCAAAAATTTCGAGGTCTTTCGGGCCATCATCTGTCCGTGGCAGCAAGCAGCCGAGGACAATTGCCCGGACTAAGATGAGTGGTTTGCGGCCCTTCCAATAAGCTCCCAGCGCAGTCAGAGTTTGAGCGCCACCAGCATCTCTTTCTCGCTGCGCTTCGAAAGAGATTTTCTGAGCTGGGAATGTCCCTTCGATCAGCGCAGGAGCATCTTTCAGGGCGAGTGGGGTCAAGTCGTTCATTCAGATCTCGTCGTCAAAGAGGTCGAGGGTCGGCCGGTCGCTGGCCTTCCCGATTTGTCTTCTGGCGCGGGGCTGCATCAGATCGCTCTGTGCGACATCTCCAAGCGCGTGCCGAAGGGCGAGCCGCCAGCCGCGGCCGGCGTCCTTTACCGTTCCGGTGGCCATCGCCGTCATGCCGAAGAGCCACCAACGTTCCTCCGGGCGAAGCGCCAGCCAGTTGCGGACTGCGACTGGGATCTTGTCCATCTCCATGTCCTCGACCGCCCACGCCAGAACGCAGAGTTCCTTGCCGAGCAACCGATCGACGGGGTTTCCCCCGACCTTCCAAGCGGATGTATTCAGGTCATGGGCCTTCAGCCGCGCGTTGAAGGCGCGCTGGACTTCGCTGCGGATCGCGGTCCACCGTGGGCGGTCCAGAACGACCCGGTCCATCACCGCGAACTCGTCGCTGCTGGCCTGCAGTCCGAGGTATTCGCTGATCTGGACCTTTCCGGAGTTGGCCGGAGGGATACTGACCTTGAAGTGGTGAGGGTCCGACGTTGCGGGCACGCCGAACCCGAGCGTCGGCTTGGCCTCGCGGCCATCACCAGCGTTCAGGTTCGTCTTCTTGCCTGCCGTCTGCCCACTGGGCATTCCCTACGCCTCCTGCACCAGGTCTCCGGGTTTCAGATCCA
>PXBU01000334.1 GCA_003566795.1 Puniceicoccaceae bacterium
GCGGCGAGCTGACACGCCAGACGGAGCGGGAGTAGCCGCCTGAGCGATGCTGGCCCTTGCTGAGGAGAAGGAGTCAGCTGGTTGCGGGGCCAAAAGGGGAGTCGTGAACTCTACCAGTTGGCCAAGGAAGCTACGGTCGGGAAATATCTGCCTCACGTGCTGAGCACTTTCTGCTTATTTAACGCACCCCTTTATTCGATCCCGATTTCGCGGGCGAGGGCTTCCTCCAGGTCCGGTTCCAGTTCGGCATCGATGACCCACTCGAGGGCGCTGCGCGGATCTCGCTCGGCCCAGGCGAGAACGGAGCGTGCGACCTGCTGCTCGCGGAGTTGCGGGTCGGAGAGGGTGTTGGCCCAGGCAGTGGCGGCCTCCGGCTCGAAGCGCTGGATGGATTCGGCAAATCCGAGGATGGCGGCATCGCGGTTGGAGCCGGAAGCTTGCTCGCTGAGCCATGCCGAGGCGGCGATCGAGTCGTTTTCCGTCCATGCTGCGATGGCCGCCTGGGTATACCGGTCGAAATTTCTGGATTGATGGATCGGGTCTTCCGGCGGCAGCGAGGCCAGCCAATCGGCGGTTTCAGCGGGGTCGATATCCGCGCGTGCTCTGATATAGGCCAGGATGCCGGAGCTGCTGTCTGCTGCTTGGGCCATCTGGCGCGCGAAGGCTTCGGCTCCGGCGGGGTTCTCAAGTGCGTATTGCCGGAGGCTTTCCTGTAAGGGGCGCTCATCGCCAGTGGAATCCGCGAGTTGCAAGGCCCAGGCGCTGGCTACCCAGGGATCTTGGCCGGCCCATGACTCGACCAGCGACATCGCGGCTGCGGCTCGGATCTCGCCGGCGGGCAGTCCTGCCACCCAGGCGGCGGCCTCGTCCGGAGCGCGTGTGCCCCAGCTTTTGGCGAGGGATTTGGCGGCGGCGGTTTTACTGCCATCATTGGCCATGCCGTCGACCCATTCGGCGGCCGCCTTGGGGTTGCGTTCGGCCCAGAGTTCGATCCCGCTGTTCAGACTCTCCAGGCGCGCCAGCCCCTGTGCATTTGATTCCAGCCAGAGGAGCGCGGACTCGGAATCCTCGGCTGCCCAGAGGGCGACGACCTCGAGCATGCCGCGCAGACGCTCGGCACCGCTGCCTTGCTCTTGCAGCCATTGCATGGCGGCCTCCGGGTCTGCTTGGGCGCGTCGGCGCGCCTCTTGTAGCAAGGGGTCTGGCAGGTCGGGGTCGGGCACTGGCTCGACGACCGGTGCGACTAACTCGGCTGCGCTGGGTGCAGCGATCCTGCGCTCGCGCTGATGCTCCTGTTCCTGCTCCGGTTCCGGTGCTTCCGCTGCGTGGGTGCGGGGTGGGTCCGCATGGCGAGTCTGTTGCCAGACGGTGTGCAGATGGGCGGCTTCTTCTTGGATGGTCGGCCAGTAGGGCAGCACCGCGAGCCATGCCAGCAGCAGGAACAGGAGGAGGTAGAAGTATTTGCGAACCAGGTTCAAGGCAGCTCAATCCAGGTTGAAGAATGACTTGGTGTTGGCGGTGGTCTGCGCCGCGAGTGCGGCGACATCCATGTTTAAGGCTTGGGCGCAGTGCTCGCCGATGTGAGGGAGGTAGGCCGGCTCGTTGGGCTTGCCGCGATGGGGTTCGGGTGTGAGGTAGGGGCAATCGGTTTCCAACATCAAGCGTTCGATGCCCTGGGCCCGCACCGCTTCGCGGATGCTCGCGGCGCTCTTGTACGTCGAAATTCCGGTAAAGGAGGCACGCCCGCCGCGCTGGTTGATCTGGCTGACTTCGTCGACACCGTAAGTGAAGCAATGAAAGACGATGCGCTGCCAATCCACGCCGGATTCGTCGATCAAGCGCACCGACTCTTCAAAGGAATCGCGGCTGTGGATAATGACGGGGCAGTCCAGCTCCGTCGCCAGTAGCAGCTGTTGGCGGAAGGCGGCCTCCTGCTCCAGGATGACCTCGCCAGCTTGCACCGGGTCTTTCGGCAGGTGGAAATAATCCAAGCCCATCTCCCCGAGTGCCACCGGAGCATGGGGCGGCATGAAAAAAGTGGCGAGCTGGCTGACCGCTGCCTCCCAGCCCGCTTCCACATAGCAGGGGTGCAGGCCCACGGTGTAGTCGATCATTCCGGGGTGGGCGGCATGCATTTCGCGGTAGGGAACCCAGTCCTCCGGCGAAGTCCCGACGGTGATGAGGCGGTGCACGCCGGCCGCCTGGGCGCGCTCCAATGTGGCATCCAGTTCCTTCTTTCGCTTAAATCCAAGCAGGTGGCAGTGGCTGTCGGTCCATTCCATGAGTGCTTACGCTGACGATATTCCCGCGTCTGAAAAGGGGAAATTTTTTTGGGTGTGTTTGCGTCCGGGACTTCTGTTGGTGGGTTGGTGACTGGTTTTAACGCTCGGGCGTTCGGCAAGCGAACACGCCACGGGTGGAGGGATCATCAGTCGCGGAGCGATCTCACCTGGGACCCTTGAACAAAACCCAGAGCAAAATGAGGCAGCTCCAATAGGTGATGCCGCCTACTATCTCGTGCATGAGCATGTAATGGTCCATCATGTGGGGAGCGAGCAGCACGATAATGACGATGCGCAGGATGTTGAAGATAAAACCGATCGCCAGGCCGGCGACCATATTAAGCGCGGTGTCGAACACGCCCAGACGACGATGAAGCGCGAGCAGCAAGCCAATCAGCAAACTAGTGAGTATCACTCCGAAGCCGTTGCATTCGGAGGCGACGTGGAAGGGGTGTTCTTCCACCCACAGAATGAGTTTGGGCAGACCGCCCTCGGCTGCGATGAGGCCAAGCTCGACCTTTTTACCAATAAATTCCAGGGCAGAGGCACTCCAGGTGCCGGCCAGTCCGCGCAGCGGCCAGTCCAGCGGTTGCATGAAGATGCTGAGTAGTAGAAAGGCGCAAAAGGTGCCGGTCGTGGTGCGGGTGAGGCGGCGCGTGCCCTCGCCGAAAACGAAACGGACAAAGGCGGCGAGTCCGCAGCAGTAGGCGGGGATCACCAGTAGGGAGAAGGCGCCCCGCCAACTATTGGGCGCGACGCTGCTCCCGATCACCTGGACCAGCAA
>PXBU01000045.1 GCA_003566795.1 Puniceicoccaceae bacterium
GACCAGCGAAACAGCGCCGGAAGAAAAAGACCTAGTGCGAATGGCACTAGGTTAAGCGTCATTGAGTTCGATCAGCACCCGTAGCGGTGTGCTTTCAAGCGAGGCGTAGAGTTACGTAGGTTGTTCTTTTAAGTAGTTTAGAATAATCATGCCGAAACATTTCGAACCACCAAACTCTTCATTAAGCCGAGATAATGAGCACTGAACAGAATTTTTTGCTGTGAAGTTTTGCAACTTCAAGGATGATTCGGGGGTTTTTCCATAAACCAAAATCAAACGATTACTCTCTTCCGCGAAAAAAATCGATGCCGATATACCACGCGAGGATTTGGAACGTGTACCGTTTAGCAGAAACTTTTAATACTGGATAGAATCAAATCGCGTTCATCTCCTTCTGAATAGAACCTTTGGACGAAACGCCTCAGATAAAAAAGATGCATTCTCGTATAATCTAATATCTTTACTTTATTGGTAAATCGTTGCCTTGCTATTTTATCAGCCTCGGCAGCTTTCATAAATTTACTTCGAAGTTCCAGATCATCAATTTCGTCAGCTGACTTTACAAGATTTAACTCTGGATATCCTTCTACTAAGATCTTACTACCAGGCAAGTCGGATGGATCAAAATCTTCCCCCACAATCACCAAGCCTCTTTGTATTAACTTTATAGATAGGGTGACCTTATGATCACGCACATTCCCCCAATCAGTACGACCCGTATTGTCAGGAATGCTCCGGATTTGCTTTGATGCTTCAAAAAAATCCCTCCAATTGCTGATTGAACCGATGTCCAAGACGTCGCTCCTTTCTTCTGGCACGTTTGCCATAGCCAAAGGAACTGCAAATAGAGAGATTTTCAGCATTAATATCGCGAGCATTATGCGATCTAAATATATTTTTTTACAAAAAATCATTATTTATTTCCTTCAATTACTTACAGAAGTCATTTACGATTAGGATTGGGAGTGGGAGCAAGGTAAAACCAGCTAAAGCTGGTGCGATCTCCGAGCATCCCCGACTGCGATGGTGCACACAAGCATTGAAATTGGTCCGAAAGGACTAGTGGAGGATCAAATTTGGTTTTCGAATTTGTAGCGAAAGAGGCCCGTCGTAACAGATGGGAGTCGAAACGGCTTCACCGTTCGCCCCTTTGACTGGGCTCAAGGCAAAGGTGGCTCAAGAGCCTGAGCGTGTGCCGCGAGCGGACACCCCTACGGCGATGGCTAATGGCGATGACACCTGTTAACGTGAGACAAATTAATACATGAATTTGTCCCAATTAAACCGACATTCGCGATTGCCAGCGAAGGATAAGCCCTTTCAACATGCCCCATGCTGAGTGAACTTGTCATGACCGACCGTGTGGCCTTCGTGGTCGGTGCCTTGCTATATGGGCTCGCTTTCCTGTTGGGGTTGGTCGCATTGCTGCTGCGTCGGCCCTACTCCCGGCCGGTGATGTTTACGCTGCTGACGGCTGGCTTTTTGCTGCAAACCCTCGGCCTTAAGCTGCGGGGGGCTGAGATCAAGGCCTGCCCGCTGGGCAACACGCTGGAGATTGCCCAGTTTATCTCGTGGTCGCTGGTGTTGCTCTTTTTCATCATCGGACCAGCCTTCAAACTGCGGCTGCTGGGATTTTTTGTGGCCGGAATGGCAGTGCTGATGGCGGGCGGCTCGCTGCTGGTGCCGCATTGGGACCGGCCCTACCCGCCCGGTATTTTCGGTGGCAACCCCTGGATCGAGCTGCACGCCGCGCTGGCCATCTTCAGCTACGGGGTCTTTGCGATCCTGGCACTGGTCTCGGGCATGTTCCTCATCCAACAACACGGGCTGAAAAAGAAGCAGTTTAAGGGCATGTATCAATACCTCCCCTCGGTGCAGCAGCTCGACCTGATGGCCAAGCGACTGCTGATCACCGGGGTGATCGTGCTGACAGCCGCCCTACTTTTCGGCGCGGTCTTCTGGTTAAATAATCCCGATCTCGTGCCGGCGTTCAAACTCGCGGCCACCTGTGGCATCTGGTTGGGCTATCTCGCCGTCACGGTGCTGCGAATGCAGAAAAAACTCGTCACCCGGCGGCACGCCATCGCCTGCATCGTGCTGTTTCTACTGGCGATGGGCTCACTCTGGCCCGTTCAGTCGGGACGCGACAGCGCGCCGACTGAAGCGCCTGAGCTAAGGACCGCGATTCTCAAGTAAAGCAGTGTCGATGGGTGATTTTCTAAAGTCATTATTTGTCTTGGGCGCTTCGCACAATCAGGCGCCCCTGGAGACGCGGGAACGCTTCGCGCTGAGCGCCGATAAAATTGAGGCGCTGCAACAGATCCTGATGAATGATGCTGCCATCCGGGAGTGTTTGATCATCAACACCTGCAATCGCCTGGAAGTCTACGGGCTGGCGAGTTCGGCGGAGGGCATAGAAGAGAGGGTTCGGGACTATCTAAGCGGGGCGCAGCAGGTGAGCCGTGAGCTGCTGGATCAGCATTCCTTCTGGTATACCAATCTGGACGTGCTGCAACATGCGCTGGAGGTCTGCGCTGGCCTGGACTCGCAGATGGTGGGCGAAACAGAGATTATGGGGCAAATGAAGGAGGCCTATGCCAAGGCCCGGGCCGCCGATGCGACTGGCACGGTCCTGAACCGCCTCTTTGAGAAAAGCTTTCAAGCCGCCAAATCCGCCCGCACCCAAACCGGGATCTCCCGCGGCCAAATCAGTATCGGCAACGTGGCGGTGGATCTGGCCAGCCGCATATTTGGCAGAATTGACCAGAGCCGCGTGCTCCTGTTGGGCAGTGGCGAAGTCGGCGAAAAGGCCGCCCAAGCACTCAAGAGTCGCGGCGTCGCGGACATATCCGTCAGCAGTCGCACCTACGAAAATGCCCATCGACTGGCGCACGAACTCAAGGGTGCCGCGATCGACTTCGAGGATTTTACCGAGCACCTCCCGCATTTTGACATCATTATCGGCTCCACCGCCGCGTCGGAGCCACTGCTGAGTAAGGCGATCATTCAGCAGGCCATGCGCTCCCGCCCGGAGCAACCGCTCTTCCTGATTGATCTGGC
>PXBU01000009.1 GCA_003566795.1 Puniceicoccaceae bacterium
CTCTTGGAAGGCGCCTGTATGCGGGAGGCAAAGTTATTTTGCGCGAGCAGCGTGCCCGAAAAAACGAAAAGGACAAAATAGATGGATAGGATAGGTAGGAGTGATCGAATCATGATGTTGAATGGGGGAATTATGTGATTTAGGCGAACGAAACTTAAAAACTTAAACAGTCGCTGATAGGAAATTCAATTTCAACGTCGGTGATGATTCCATTGAAAATCGGCCTTGGCAAGGAAATTTGAAGCTACTATCTGAAGCTCGCCTGAAACTAATATCCCATCAAATAAGTTCTTCATTCTTGTAGCGAGAGGGTTTATCCCTCGATTCGAACAGGCTCGCTATTTGCTAGGGCTCGATCCTGGCACAAAGCCAGTCGCTACGAGATATTCTGTGAAAACCTATTTGAATCTGATCTCATACTCGCCGAACAATCGGAGTTCGCAGCTGTCTTGCACCTAACCAAGGTATTTATGAAAAACAGAATTTTGACTCCCACCGCACTGTCTGCGGCCTTGCTGGCATTTGCCTTTAACCACGACGGAGTCGCGGCTCAGAGCGGTGCCGAAAAAGCAAAGCCCAACATCTTGATTCTTTACGTGGATGATTGGCGTAATGGTGTGAAGGGCGTTGCCGGGCACCCGATTGTCAAAACGCCCGAAATGGACCAACTGGCGGGGCAGGGCGTTCGCTTTACCAACAGCTACGTGACCACCTCGATCTGTGGTGTCAGTCGCGCATCACTCTACACGGGGCAGTGGATGTCGCGGCATGGTTGCCGGGGCTTTTCGATGTGGGATACCCCTTGGTCCGAGAGCTTCCCGGCGATTTTGCGCGAAAACGGCTACTATCTGGGGCTGGTGGGTAAGTGGCACAATCGGCCCTTCCCCAAGGAGGAGTTCGACTTCGGGCGGGTCTATCACGGGCTGCATTGGTATCGGCTCGACCGGCGCGATGAGCACATGGTGCACGTCACCCAGCGGAATGAAAATGATGCGCTGGATTTTTTACGTGAGCGCCCCAAGGACCAGCCCTTCTGCTTAACAGTCTCCTTTGGTGCGCCGCATGCGGAGGACCAGCATCCGCTGCAGTTCCTTCCGCAACCGGAGAGCATGAGCCTCTACCAGGGAGTGGAGGTCCCGGTGTCGCCCAATGCGACCCATGAGGACTGGGAGCGCTTGCCCTATTTCTTTGACGAGAATAACGAGGGGCGTAACCGCTGGCGCTGGCGTTTTGATACGCCGGACAAGTATCAGTTCATGATGAAGAATTACTTTCGCCTGATAACTGAAATCGATACTACGAGTGGACGCATTTTGAGAAAGCTGGAAGAGCAGGGTGCATTGGAAAACACGCTGGTCATTCTAACCTCGGACAATGGTTTCTATCACGCCGAGCACGGCCTGGCGGATAAATGGTATCCGCATGAGGAGAGCATCCGCGTGCCGCTCATTATCAAGGATCCGCGCATGTGTCCGAGCCAGCACGGGACCACCCGGGAGTCGATGGTCTTGAACGTCGACCTGGCACCCACTATCCTGAATGCTGCCGGGCTGGAAGTTCCGGCGGGCGTGCAGGGGCAGGATCTGGCACCCCTCTACTTGGCGGAGGAGAAACCCGAGTGGCGCGACGAGTTTTTCTATGAGCACCCCACGCTCAGGGATGCGAGCTTTATCCCGGCTTCCGAGGCGCTGGTGCGCACAGACTGGAAGTATTTTTACTGGCCCGAGCACGGTGTGGAGCAGCTGTTTCACCTGGAGACCGACCCCTACGAGCAAAACGATCTCGCCGCAGACGAAGCTTATCAGGACAAGCTCAAGGCCATGCGGACGCGCTTCAATGAGCTGAAAGCGGCGGCCAAGTAGCCTTTCCTAAACAGTGTTTTCAAGAGTCATGCGCTACCTTATATTGATCCCCTTCACCTGCTTGGCCTGCGCGTTGCATTTGGCCGCGACGATAGCACCACAAACATCGTCGGCGGCTGCTACTCTGTCGGAGATATCAGACACGCAAGCCCTAGTCCCGAAATGCTGTGCTCCCTCTCATGCCATTCGGCCCGCTGGGGCTGCCGATGAAGAGGGCGACGATCAGGAACTCTCAGCTGCCCGGGCGCACCGGTTCGATCCGGTCCTCCGGGAGATCGAGGGTTGGACGGTCCATGTCGATCCCGATCTACTGCCGGGTGGCAAGCATGAAGAGGTAGGCACACGCGCCTTGGCCATGCTGCGCAACCACCTCGAGCGCATTGCGATTCTGCTGCCCGCCAAGCAGTTGGAACAGATGCGCACTTGTGAGATCTGGATCGAACACGACCACCCCAGGCTCAGAAATATGCAATATCACCCCAGCGAGGAGTGGTTGTTGAATAACGGTCATGATCCCCGGCTGACAAAAAAGGTCCACATTACCCAGGCGGCGGATTTATTCAGCCGCCACCACATGCTCAAGCATCCCGCCGTCATCTTGCACGAGCTGGCGCACGCCTATCACGACTTGATTCTGGGCTTTGACGAACCCCGCATTATTGCGGCGTATGAGGCGGCGATGGATGCCGGGATTTACGACGAGGTCCTGCTCTACACCGGGGATTATGTGCCCCATTACGCCACGACCGATCATCGGGAATACTTCGCCGAAAGCACGGAGGCCTACCTGTATCGCAATGATTTTTACCCTTTCGTCGCCGCTGAGCTGAAAGAGCACGATCCCCGCGGCTACGAGTTGATGCGGGAGATTTGGGGGCCGCTCACATATCAGGAGTAAATCGAAGAAAAAAAGCGAGCGGCTCGCTCGCTCAGTCTGCGACATCCACCAGGAAATCGACTCGCAAGCGGGAAAAGCGCTGTCCGGTGGCGTCTGCGCTTGCGCATGGCACCATAGGGCGATTTTCAATGGAATGATCTCCGACGATGAAATTGAATTTCCTATCAGCCAAATCGCTATCGGGATCGAATGGACTGAACCTAAAAACAGCCATTGAATTCACCATGAAGAGCACGAAGGACACGAAGTAAACTGACGAAGCCCACCATCAGCCATCAATTCGCGATGA
>PXBU01000386.1 GCA_003566795.1 Puniceicoccaceae bacterium
GTAAAGATAGATCTGCCCGATACCGCCGGTGGCGAGCATCACAGCACCGGCCTCGAAGGTCTCAACTTTGTCGCTACGGGTGTCGAGCGCGTAGAGTCCCAGCACGCGGTTTTCACCGGGCACGGACTGCCCGCGCAAGCGCAGCTTCGCCGAAGTGATCAGCTCAATCGCGAAGTGATGCTCCAGCATGTCGATTCGCGGCGAGGTCTCCACCCCATGCAGCAGGGCCTGCTCGATGGCTTTACCGGTCACATCCTTGACGTGCAGGATGCGACGTTTGGAGTGACCTCCCTCTTTCCCCAGTGAAACGCGACCGTCTTGCAGTTGGGAAAAATCAACTCCCCGCTGGATGAGTTCCTCGATGCAGGCGGGACCGTCCCGCAGAATTTCCCGCACGGCATCCTCGTCGCAGAGGCCATCCCCGGCGTCCAGCGTATCCGCGACGTGCATCTCCACATCGTCCGTCTGCGATGTCACCGCCGCGATGCCACCCTGGGCATAATTAGTATTCGATTCGGCCGAATTCTTTTTGGTGATGATCGCAACGCTGCGCCCGGCCTCAGCTACTTTGAGCGCAAAACTCAGACCGGCAATGCCGCTGCCGACGACAATCACATCGTAAAACTTGGCCATGACTCAGAGTTCAACATTGTCAATCAGCCGCGTCTGGTCCACCCACGCGGCGACGCAGGCGATGTGACGCCCCGGCTCAATCTCGCGGGCCGGCTCCATCGTTTCCTTATCCACCACTTGCGCGTAGATCACGCGCACCCGGCGGTGCAGCGAGAGGTGGTGGGTAATCTCCGCCACAATCCGATCCACACTGCGGGTGCCCTGCTGCACCATATCCTGCGCAATTTGCAGTGCTTTGGGGATGCTGAGTGCTTCCTGCCGCTGGACGTCGGACATGTAGGCGTTACGCGAGCTGGTCGCGAGGCCATCTGCATCACGCAGAGTCGGGCCCACCAGGACAGAGGTCGGGAGGTTCAAATCAGTCACCATCTTTTTGATCACCGCGCATTGCTGCGCATCTTTCTGCCCGAAGACCGCGATATCCGGACGGGTGATATTGAAAAGTTTCAGGCAAACTGTGGTGACGCCACGAAAGTGATGCGGCCGCGAGACCCCGCACAGACCGGCACTCAGGTGCTCCTCCTTTACAAAGGTCGAATAACCCTGCGGATACATCTCGACCACACTTGGATTGAAGACAATATCCACTCCCCGCTCACGACATTTTTCCAGATCCTCCTCCAGCACCCGGGGATATTGCTCATAATCTTCACTCGGCCCAAACTGGGCAGGGTTGACAAATATCGAAACGATGACTTTGTCAGCTTCTTCCTTGGCAATATCTATGAGCGCGAGATGCCCTGCGTGCAGGCTGCCCATCGTCGGCACCAGCCCGATCAGCTGCCCGCCTGAGCGCAAACCGATGGCATGAGATTGCATTTCGTTGACCGATTGTATTGTCCGCATAAGCTCTAAACTTTCTTTGTTAAGGATCAGCAAGCTACATCACAATCATAAACATTCCACATCAGAGTATTCATTTATTCACCATTACTCATCATTCATTAGTCATTAGCAATTAGTCATCAAACCATGAGCGACCCATACATTCAGGAACTCTTCGCCGAGCGCATCGGCGGCAATCAATACGGCAAGTCCACTGCCATCTACAAGTTTGAGAAGATCAAGCGCGCCAAAAAGGCGGCCAAAGAGGCCAAGCCCGACGTCGCCCTGATCGACATGGGCGTGGGCGAGCCGGATGAAATGGCCTTTCCCGTCGTGGTGGAGACACTGCAGGCCGAGGCCGCGAAGCCGGAGAACCGGGGCTACTCCGACAATGGCGGCGACGAGTTTAAGGCCGCCGCCGCGAAATATATGGCGGATGTCTTCGGCGTTTCGGATATCGATGCCGCGACCGAAGTGATCCACTCGATCGGCTCCAAAACCGCGTTGAGCATGCTCCCGGCCTGCTTCATCAACCCCGGTGATTTCGTGCTGATGACGGTGCCTGGCTACCCGGTGCTCGGCACTCACGCCAAGTATTATGGCGGCGAGGTCTATAACATGCCGCTGCAGGCGGAAAACGATTTCCTGCCCGACCTCGACGCGGTGCCAGCCGAGGGGTTGGCCAAGGCCAAAATCCTGGTGCTCAACTATCCGAACAACCCGACCGGTGCCTCGGCCACGCTGGAGTTTTTTGAAAAGGCAGTCGCCTTCGCCAAGGCCAACGACTTGATCATCGTGCAGGATGCCGCCTACGCCTCGCTCATCTTCGAGGGCAAACCGCTCTCCATTTTTCAAGTCCCGGGGGCCAAGGAAGTCGCGATCGAGCTACATTCCCTCTCCAAGAGCTTCAACATGACCGGCTGGCGGATCGGCTTCGTGGTGGGTAATCCGCTGCTGGTCAAAGCCTACGGCGACATGAAGGATAACTCCGACTCCGGCCAGTTCCTCGCCATTCAGAATGCGGGAGCGGCGGCACTGTCCCATCCAGAGATCACCGAGGAGATTGCCGCCAAATATTCCCGCCGGATGGATCTGCTGGTCGACGCGCTGAATCAAAATGGCTTTTCTGCGAAAAAACCGCAGGGCAGCTTCTTCCTCTACGTCGCTGCGCCCAAGTCCGCCACCGTGGACGGCGTGACCACCGAATTTGATTCGGGCGAAGCCTTCAGCCAGTGGCTGATCACCAACGAGCTCATCAGCACCGTGCCCTGGGACGACTGTGGCAGCTTCGTGCGCTTCTCCGTCACCTTTGCCGCGCAAGGCGTGGAGGCCGAAAAGACCATCGCCGCCGAGATCGCCAACCGCCTCGCGAAATACGAATTCACGTTCTGAAAATTCACCCAATAAGTTTTTGCACGGAATGTCTCGTAGCGACTGGCTTTATGCTAGGATAGAGCCCTTGCGCCTAGCGAGCCTCGTCGAATCGAGGCTTCGACAAGCTCAGCTCAGGCGGGATAAACCCTCTCGCTACGAAAAATGAAAAAGAATCGAGGGATAAACCCTCTCGCTACGAAAATGAA
>PXBU01000417.1 GCA_003566795.1 Puniceicoccaceae bacterium
ACCGATATCCGCGCCGTAGGCGCTATTTCCTCCGTCCTCCGAACTCCCCTCCTGCTCTGATAAGAGGGGGGACCACGTAACCGGCGAATCAGTCCTCGGGGACGAGACGCCCCCGCTCCGTACGGCCACCCCAACCCCCTACAGCCTACGGCCTACGGCCGTGAACGCGGCGAAGGAGACTACCAAAAACATGAAAAATTGGACTGACCCCATCCTCCCCCCCCAACCCACTCGCTGTGCCAGATGCTGTCTTTGGGATAGGCTCTATACTATATACGCAGCTTTGCTGCTTATATCCGCGCCCTAGGCGCTATTTCCTTCGTCCTTCGTCATTCCTCCTCCGCCCTCCACCGCTCCGCGGTGGCCACCATCCTTGGATAAATCACCCGCCGATCAAGGTGATCCTCGGCAAACTTCCGGACATTAATCGATTGCTTGGCGAGGTGCTCGGGCGCATCCAAGCATTCGGTAATCACTCCGGCCAGCGCGGACGCATCACCTGCGGGATACAAGGCGCCCATGTCGTGCTTTTGGATCAAACCTGCCAGCTCACCGCTGGCCACCGAATGCAACACCGGCAAACCGGCCGCGAAATAATCGCCGATCTTGTTTGGCATCGCAATCCGCGACCCCGGCTTCACCGCATTTAGACCCAAGTGACACCGCTCCAGCAGCCCACGCAAATCTACCAAGCCCAACAGACCGTGGAAGTGGATGGTCGAGGATGATTGCCCTACCTGCTCAGCGCGGCGACGCAGGGCTGGCACGGCATCACCGTCACCGGCGAAGTGCAGTTCAACTGAGCGACCGGACAACTGTGGATCGTCGAGCGCATCGACCAAGGTTAGGAGATCGTAGCTGGTGGACATGCTGCCGACATAGACCATGCGAAAAGCATCGCTCGGGCGCTCAGCGTGAGCTGCGGGCTTCACCTCCAAACGATCTTCCGGACAGCCGATGTAGAAGACGGAGGTTGGATGCTCAATGCTCAATGCTCGATGTTGGGCAATCCCGCTTCCGCAGGGCTCAATGCGCTGAGCACTATTCCCCCCTTGCGAGGCTAGCATCTTGATCGGCTTATAAGTTTCGACGACGTCGAGGTAGTCCTGCGACACGGCGGTGATGGCGTCGGCTGCCCTATAGGCTTTCCGCGCGCTGCGCTTGAGCGGGGCAAAGAGCCAAGCCCCGATCCGCTCAT
Organism: Puniceicoccaceae bacterium; assembly: GCA_003566795.1. Classification (GTDB taxonomy): domain Bacteria; phylum Verrucomicrobiota; class Verrucomicrobiia; order Opitutales; family Coraliomargaritaceae; genus Coraliomargarita_B. Next base: position 1,199 of record PXBU01000417.1, read on the forward strand.
TCCATTTTTGATTGAAAGGCAGCAACTGCGAAAAATTTTCCGGCCAGGCGTCACGAATATCCACGACCATAAAAAAGCCGAACTCAGCTTTGAGTTCGGCCACAGCCGCGCCCACGGAGGGCGGCGGCAGGTTCACCAAGACGAGGTCCGGTGTATTTAAAGTTTTGTTTTGAATGCCCGCGCGGGCTTGCTTTAGCCAATCACGCGCAAAGCGGGCATGGCTGCGGACGCGACGAAGACTTGTGTTGCGATGATAGGGCAAGGTCGGGATGACCTCCACGTTCCAAGCATGCCCCTCAAACGACTTCGGGTCTCGTTTCCGTTTGTGGGCGTGATCCCAGTCCGAAGTCCACCAAATCACCGTATGCCCGGCATCGCAGAACGCTTGGGCGAGGGCCACCACGCGCCCCACCCGCGCCGCATCACGGGACATCGAGTCGAAGAGGTTGATCAGCCAGACATTCATTGCCGACAAGCTACGGCATTCGGATCACACCGAAAACACAAAAGTTTTGATGGCGAAAGATGATCACAGAATCGCTGCAAATGAACCCTGGTGCTTACTTCACCTCTTTTGCTGATTAACTCGAATGGAGGAAGGGGCTTCATCCGCTTCCAGCCACCTACGGAGAGACGGCTAGACGCGTCGGCTTAGGCCCGGCCAAGGACAGGAGTGTCCTTGCTCCTTTGATGTGCACTACCTCCGCCCCCGGTATTGCCACACTGACAGGGTCGAAGAGTTATCTCTGATTTACCCACCACCGTGGCCTTTTTTGAGCATCGAGCAGTGAGTATTCAAACTTCCTTAACACACAAACTCCGGACGCTCGCCGCCATGTAACAACCATGTGTAGGCTGCAAGCATCCGCTGGCCAATAGGGTTCCAGTCGAATTCTCTACGCACATAGCTTCGCCCGCGTTCGCCCATGGCGCTAAGGGTTTCAGGTTCTGTTTGCAAAGCATCAGCCAATCCACCGCGAATGCCTTCGGTCGTATTCTCGACCCACCACCCACACTGCTCAGTAATAAGTGCCTGCCAAGGAGCCCCCTTTGTAGTGAGAACGGGCGTACCGCAGGCCAAGGCTTCGGCGACGACGATGCCAAAGTTTTCGGTTTCGGTGGGGAGCACAAAAAGATCCGCCGAGCGATAGAGCGCCCACTTATCCGCATCCGCGACATTCCCGATAAAGCGCACGGAATCACTTAGGCCTATTTCTGCTACCTGCCTTTCGAGCGTTGCCCGATAGCCTCGCTCGTCTGGACCTGCAATATCGAGCCTCCAGTCTTTTGGGCGTAAGTGCGCCCAGGCGTCGAGTAATCGGGGAATGCCCTTCTTGGGGTTTAAGCGAGACAAAAAAAGCGCAGTCCTCCTTTCGGACGACCGCGCCATGGTCGATGGCTGCTCAACACCTAAGCTGTCAGGAAACTCTACGCCATTGGGAATCACCGCAATTGGTTGTGCGAAACCTAGCTTGCGGATGAAATTGGCCTCCATCTCTGAGGTCGCGTGAAAAAGATCGACGCTCTGCAAATCGCGGTGGGCGTACAGCTTCCAAGCAATCTGCTTTTTAATCCGCGAATGCCGTAACGACCAATCGTCCAGCATGCCACGCGGTGAGCAAACCAACGGAATACTTTTGCGATAGGCAAACTGAGCCGCGACGTGATTGAATGCCGTCCACACCCCAGCGTGATGCAATATACAAGCCTTCGGGTCGACAGATGCGACACACTCCGCGAGCAAAGCCTGCAGCCCACGAGCATTATTTAATCCTGCGAGCGACCTATTGCCTTTAATCGGGCGTAAAGTAACTCCCGTATCCCCTCCTGAATAAGTTA
>PXBU01000013.1 GCA_003566795.1 Puniceicoccaceae bacterium
CAATCGGGGGATCATCGAGATCAATGCCAATCCCAACCGGTTGGACATGGACTGGCGCCACTGGCGGCGGGCCGCCGACAAAGGCCTGATGTGCGCGATCAATCCCGATGCGCACCGCACCGAGGGGCTGCGCTACTTTGAAGCGGGTGTAAATATCGCCCGCAAGGGCGGCCTGAGCCCCGAACAGGTCTTGAACTGTCGCGACCTGGCGGGTGTCGAGCGGTGGTTCCGGGAGCGGTAGTCGGTGGACGGTGAGCGGCCTTGTGGCGTGCTCGCTTGTCGAGCGCCGTTGTGGTGGCGAACTGACGGGAGCAGTGGGCCAGTGGCCGGAGGGCGGCGGCTTGGGAGTGCGGGATTTTGTTGTGGGTGCGTGGCTGTTTGGGACGTTCGGGCGTTCGCAAGCGAACACGCCACGGGTGGAGGACTTTGTGGTGTGCTCGCTTGTGGTGACACGCCGAGCTCGTCGAGGGGTCGAGCGCCGTTGCGGCGGCGAACTGGCGGGAACGGTGGGTCAGTGGCCGGAGGGCGGCGGCTTGGGAGTGTGGGATGTTGTTGTGGGTGTGTGGCTGCTCGGGACGTTCGGGCGTTCGGCAAGCGAACACGCCACGGGGGAGGGCTTTTGTGGTGTGCTCGCTTGTGGTGACACGCCGAGCTCGTCGAGGGATAAACCCTCTCCTACGGCTTCGCACCGATGAGACCGACTGACCTCAGAACCACCGTCTACCGAAAACCGCCCACCGCTTACCGTCCACCGTTACCCGACCAGCTCGGCGATCTTTTCGGCGATCTCTTGTTCGCGGCCGTTTTCGGTGCGGATGAAGAGTTCTTGCAGGCCCTTGGCGCTTTGGGTGGCGGCTTTGATGCCGCCGGGTTCGATGCGTTGCACTTTTAGGGCACCGGTGGCTTTGTTTTTGCCGAGTGATTTGCCGCCGAAGGAGAGGCCAATGATCACGCCGCTGACGCCGTCGAGGGCCTCGATCTTTTCGATCGTGCGTCGGCATTCTTTGGAGGTGCTTTGATGGCGTCCACGCGAGGGCATCCGCCCATGCTTTGCGGCTGGGCCGCACTTGTCACGAACGAAAGCTGGCGTGGATGCGCTACCTGATCGTTGCTTCGAGAAAGGCGACGGCTCGCCGCTCGGACCAATAGATGCCGTCTTTGTTGAAATCGACGAATCCGAGGTGTCCCCCGTGCCGGGGTGTCTCCAGGGTGAAGCAGGGGTTCGCTGCGGCGGCCTCGTGGGGGTAACAGGCCGGGCTGAGGAAAGGGTCGTCGAGGGCGTTGATGAGTAAAGTGGGCACGGTGATTCGGTCGAGCACGTGGCGACAGCTGCACTGCGTCCAATAATCGTCGGCACCGGCGAAGCCGTGGATCGGAGCAGTATAGGCATCGTCGAATTGAGCGAAGGTGCGCATTTCGTCCAAGCCTTCAGTGCGCAACGCGTCCGGGAAGCGCGTTGCTTTTTCGCGGACTTTGGCCCGCAGGCTCCGCATGAAGCGGGCCATGTAGATGCGGTTGTGCCAGTGCTCCAGTTGGGCCGCGCTGCTGGCCAGATCACACGGCACGCTAAGGGCGACCACTGATCGGATGCGCGGGTCCAGCTCCGGGCCGTGATCGCCGACGTATTTGAGGGTCAAGTTTCCGCCCAAGCTGAAACCAATCAAACTCACCTGCGGGTAGGTGTTGCTGGCAAAGACATGCTCCAGCACCAGCTGCAAGTCACCGGTCGCGCCGCTGTGGTAGCTGCGCAACTGGCGATTGGGCTCGCCGCTACAGCCGCGGAAGTTCCAGGCAAGGACATCCCAGCCAGCCCGGTGCAAAGCCCGTGCCATGCCCTGACAGTAATTGCTGCGGGCATGCCCCTCGAGGCCGTGGGTGATGATCGCCAGCCGCTTGCCTCGGCGGCGCGGGGACCAGTCGAGGTCGATAAAATCGTCGTCGGGCGTCTCGATCCGCTCACGCGCAGTTGTCACCACCGGCAACCGCCGCAGGAGCGTCGGGTAGATCGTTTGCAGGTGCGCGCTGCGGAAGCCGAAGGGCGGGTGGTAGTGCGGTTGATGACTAATGACTGAGGGCTGATGACTGATTTGATGAACCTTGTCAGGGTCGTCAGCGGGATGCGATTTTTTTACGCGGGGTAAATTCGGTTTCTACTCTTACTCTTACTCCTACTCGTAATCGTTCTAGGATTAGGATTATGATAATGAGCACGATTACGACGTGGATCTTTAATACCTTACTTTTAGACCTCAAAAAAATACATTCCACCTTGCCTTGGTGCTGGGCTGGCTTCGTAATTTTGGCATGGGAAACTTTGACGGTAAAAAGCAGCTCGCGCTGGTGATGTGGATTATCTGGCTCGCCTACTTGCAAGGCACCTTTGTGCTGCAAATTCTACTCGGTGGGGGCTTGCCCGAGGGTAGCAATGCCGAGCAGCCGATGGCAGTCTGGTTGTGGGCGATGTGCTTCGGTCCGATTCTGCTGGCGACGGCGATCCGATGGCTGGTGATCCCCAAAATCAAGGAGCAACCAAAGCAACTCGTTGCGATGATTGTCGGCCTCGCCCTGGCGGAGGCACCGGTGTTTTTCCAGCTTTTCCTGATGGGCAATGATTATCCGCAAAACCAGATCGCGGTGCTGATGGTGGCGCTGGTGGCGATTATTCAATTCGCACCGAGCTACGCCACGCCGGGGTATGCGGTGGGCGGTGAGCGGTGAGCGGTGAGCGGTGGGCGGTGGGCGGTGAGCGGTAGGCGGTGAGCGGTAGGCGGTGAGCGGTGAGCGGTAGGCGGTGAGCGGTAGGCGGCCCTGTGGTCAGTGGCCGGAGGGCGGCGGACTGGGCGTGCGGGGTTTTGTTTTGGATGTTTGGCTGACTGGGACGTTCGGGCGTTCGGCAAGCGAACACGCCACGGCGGGAGGACTTTGTGGTGTGCTCGCTTGTGGTGCGCCGTTGGGGTGGCGATCTGATGGGGAGCGGTGCGGAGGTAAGAAAGTCTGAAGATATGGAAGAAGC
>PXBU01000384.1 GCA_003566795.1 Puniceicoccaceae bacterium
CTGGATGACCATGATCAGGAGGCCGTGCGCCAGCACGCGGTTGCCGCCCTGAACCTGACCCAGAAAGCGAAGGAAACACTGCTGGGTGGCTCGCAGCCTGAAGACAGCGCGAATACCGCGCTGATCGATGGCGTCCGTAAGTTTGCAATGGATGTGCGCGAGCTCGACATCGACCTGATCGACCGGATCAACCCCTTTGGAGAGGCCTACTCGATCCTCGCGAAGACCATGAGCGAGGAAAGCCTGAAGCAGGTTGCGGCGATCATCACCGCGAAGAAGGTGTCGATGTCGCCGGATGAGGCGCGTGACCTTGCCAAGCGCGCCCTGAAGTTCAAGCAAGAGCGCGGCAGACTGCCGTCGCTGACCTCGCAGGATGCCTGGGAACGGCGTATGGCGGAGGGGGTGGCCTATCTGGCGCGCATGAAGGCTGAGGCATCGAATGGCTGATTTCACCGACGAAGATGATGCTCTTCTGAGCGAACTCGGGGTCGAGGTTGCCCCGAAGAAGGCGGCCAGTCGGACACAGCGCGAGGAGCGCATCATCGCCGGGTTCGAAGAAATCCAGCGCTTCTGTAATGATCATGGGCATGCACCGCGGCACGGAGAGGAGCACGACATTTTCGAACGGCTCTATGCGGTTCGGCTCGATCGCCTGCGCGATCTGGAAGAGTGCCGCACCCTCTTGGAACCGCTCGATCATCAGGGCCTTCTCGCAGGTGCCGTCATTCGCGTACCGATTGAGGCCGATGAACTGGATGATGAGGCTCTGCTGGCTGAATTGGGTGTCGATGCAGAGCCGGCAGGGTTGACCGAGTTGCGCCACGTTCGTTCGAGCGCAGAAAAGCGTGCGGCCGAGGAAGTGGCGAAGCGCGAGCGCTGCGAGGACTTTGCCAAGTTCAACCCCCTTTTCGAGGCCGTCCAACGGGATCTGGACGCGGGCATCAGAACCGCCCGCCCATTTGAATTGAAGGCAGAAATCCGTCCTGGCCGCTTCTTCATCGTCGGGGGACAGAAGGCATATGTTGCCGAGATGGGGGAGCTCGAATTGACCCCCCAGGGCCGAACGGATGCGCGCCTGCGGGTGATCTTCGACAACGGCACCGAAAGCAACATGCTGATGCGTTCGCTTCAGCGGGCACTGAACAAGGACGATGCAGGGCGCAGGATCACCGAGGCCACGGCAGGGCCGTTGTTCTCAGATGCTGCGGGGGAGGGCGACGAGGCGAGTGGCACAATCTATGTTCTGCGGAGCCAGTCGGATCACCCGATGGTCGCGCAGAACCGGGAGCTGGTTCACAAGATCGGCGTGACCAACATGAGTGTGAAGCAACGGATCGCAGGCGCTCACTTGCAGCCAACTTTCCTGATGGCGGGCGTTGATGTCGTCGCGACCTACGAGCTCTATAATATCAGCCGGACAAAGCTCGAAAACCTGATCCACCGCATCTTCGATCCTGCTCGGCTGGAAATAGAGATCGCCGATCGTTTTGGCCGTCCAGTTGTGCCGCGCGAGTGGTTCCTTGTTCCTCTCTTCGTGGTCGATGAGGCGGTCGAGAAGATCGGGGACGGAACGATTGCAAATTTTGTCTACGATCCGAAGCAAGCCAAGCTCGTGGAGCGTGAATAGGTTCGTGCTCCATCAAGTGTTGAAGAAGTTAGGAGTTTTCTTTTGAGTGATATCAAGCTTTTCCGCATTGACGGTCCCTTGGTGACAGAGCTTGCCGGAACCACGGACACGGTTGAAAAGTCCGTGCAGGTGCTTTTCGAGCGGAATCTTGAATCTCTGCTGGGGGTCCGGTTCCTGGCGAGTGAATTCGTGACCTCGCATGGGCGACGGATCGACTCCTTGGGCCTTGATGAGAACGGCTGCCCCGTCATTCTCGAATACAAGCGTGCCTCGAATGAGAACGTGATCAACCAGGGCCTGTTCTACCTCGACTGGCTGATGGATCACCGCAAGGACTTCCAGTGGCTGGTCCTTGAGAAACTCGGGAAGGAGGCTGCCGAAGCTGTCGACTGGTCGGCGCCGCGCCTGATCTGCATTGCAGGCGATTTCAATCAGTATGACAGCCACGCCGTCAATCAGATGCAGCGGAACATCGAACTGATCCGCTATCGCAGGTTTGGGGGGGGAGTTGCTCATGCTTGATCTGGTCACGGCCACCACCGGAAAGGGTTCGTCTGGTGGCAACGGTTCAGGCGATGCCGGCGGCACGTCACCAGGCAAATACAAGACGATCAGCGCGGTTAAGGAAGAGCTTGACCCGGGCATGTTGGACAGGTTTGAGGCGTTGCGCGCCTATCTCATGGCGCTCGGGGATGATGTCCAGGAAACCACGCTGCGCTTCTATATCGCATTCAAGCGTATCAAAAACTTCGCATGTGTCGAGTTTCGTCCCTCGACGTCCAAGATACTCATGTTTGTAAAGGTCGACCCGGCTTCGGTCGATTTGGAGGAGGGCTTCACGCGCGATGTCTCGAAAGTCGGACATTTCGGGACCGGTGATCTTGAGATTACGCTCTCATCAGCGAGCGATCTGGAACGCGCCATGCCGCTGATCGAACGTAGCTACGAGGCGTCATGATCGAATGGCCGTGCGGTTCCGGGTCAACAATAGGTCAACTGGCGTATCTGCTTCGTTCTCCGTCTCACGCCGGTCTGTGCGGTGGAATGTCGTTTGATGCGGGGCGATAACTTTGTGACTTCAAGGGGTTGGCCGATAACCGGCTGAAATCAAACGAGGAGCCTTTCCCGGCCAGTCGGGGCTCAAAACCAGAAGGCCACATATGTGGCCTCAGACCAAGCAGAACGGTGCGGGTAAGTCACGGCGGTAGCGCGTCCCCGCAACCAGAATACGAAAACAAATCAATGTCTTACGCCCCGCCCTGAGATATGCCCGAAAGTTGGTGACGGCCGTCATCAGGCGGCGAGTTGAGGTTGCTTGATGCCGTCTTTGAATTCAACCCCCTGAATGACTTCGGGCAGACGGTTTGGCCCAGAGATCTTC
>PXBU01000293.1 GCA_003566795.1 Puniceicoccaceae bacterium
ATTTAGTCATCACCAATTAGTCATTAGCAATTAGTCATTAGCCATTAGAACTTAGCAATCAGTCATTAAAATATATGAGCACATCACGAAAATATCTCATCGCCGGTAACTGGAAGATGAATCTGAACGCCTCCGAAGGGGCTGATCTCGCCAGTCAGGTGGTCAGCATGTTCGGCCATCAAACCGAGGTCTCGGTCTGCGTATGCCCCGCATTCACAGCTCTGGAGGCTGTGTCGAATGCGGTTAACGAGTCGAACATTCGGCTGGGGGCGCAAAACATGCACTTCGAGTCCTCCGGTGCCTATACCGGTGAGGTCTCCGCCGAAATGCTGCGGCACCTCTATTGCAATTTTGTCATTCTGGGGCACTCCGAACGGCGCCAATACTTCGGCGAGGACGAAGTGATCGTAAACAAGAAAACCAAGGCCGCGCTGGCTGCGAATCTTAAGCCCATCGTCTGCATTGGCGAGACGCTGGAAGAACGCGAGGCGGGTCGGGTCAACGAGGTCATCAAGACCCAGGCCGAAGGCGCCCTCGCTGGCATAAGTGCCGAACAAGCGGAAAACCTCGTCATCGCTTACGAGCCGGTTTGGGCCATCGGCACCGGAAAAACCGCTACGCCGGAAATGGCCGAGGAAGTCCATGCGGAAATCCGTTGCCTGCTCGCGTCTCTCTTCGGCGAAGAAACGGCTGAAAAAGTGCGCATTCTCTACGGCGGCTCAATGAAGCCTGGTAATGCCGCCGAGCTGCTGGCGCAGAAAAATATTGACGGTGGACTGATCGGGGGTGCTTCGCTCAAGGCCAACGACTTCGCGGGAATCGTCGAAGCGGCGATCAAGCTGTCGAAGTAATCTCCGTATCCAGGATTTGATGACAAGGGCCGGGGCGTATGCTCCGGCCTTTTTCGTTTATTCCAAAAAGAGTAGTCAGAGGCCGGAAGACAGAGGACAGAGATTGATGCCCAGCTAGTTGTCCAATTTCGTGTTTCGCCAAAACGGCGATAAACGAGTGTTTCGCAGGGCGTGGAACTTCAATATCTGGCTTCTGTTCTCTGACCTCCGGCTTCTGATCATTCAGCCCAGCCCTTGCTACGTGCCACGGCTTGATCCCAGCCGTCTCGTAGTGCCTGCATCTCACCGGCATCACGCACGGGCTCGAAGGATCGCTCGCTCTGCCAATTGCGGGCCACCGCAGCGGGCGAGTCCCAGCAGCCGACCGCGAGACCCGCAAGATAGGCGGCACCCATGGCGGTGGTTTCGGTGCAGCTGGGGCGGACCACAGTCTGCTGCAGTAAGTCCGCCTGAAACTGGAGTAGGGTGTCGCTCTGCGCGGCGCCACCATCGGCCCGCAGTTGCTGCAGGCTCAGGCCGCTGTCCTTTTGCATCGCGGTGATCAAGTCCGCGCTCTGGTAGGCGATGGATTCGAGTGCGGCGCGGCAGAAGTGGGCGCGGTTGGTGCCGCGCGTCATGCCGAAGGCCGCACCACGCGCGTAAGGATCCCAGTGTGGGGCACCCAGTCCGGTAAAGGCGGGCACCAGGAAAAGTCCATTGCTGTCCTCAACGCTGGCAGCCAGCCGATTGAGCTCATGCACATCGCGGACCAGCTCCAATTCGTCGCGCAGCCACTGGATGACTGCCCCGCCGACAAAAACGGAACCCTCCAGCGCATACTCGGTGTGGTCCCCAATCCGCCAAGCCACCGTGGTGAGCAGATTGTTTTGCGAGCGGACGGGTTGGTCGCCCATCTGCATCAGCAGAAAACAGCCGGTGCCGTAGGTGTTCTTCGCCATGCCGGGCTCGAAGCAGGCTTGCCCAAACAGCGCGGCATGCTGGTCGCCTGCAATCCCTGCGATGGGTGTATCCGCCGGCAACAGGTTGCGCTGCACGCTGCCGTAGATTTCCGAGCTGGATCGGACCTCTGGTAGCATACAGCGGGGGATATCAAAGAGTCGCAGCAGCTCATCGTCCCAACTGTCCGTTTCGATATTGTAGAGTAGGGTGCGGCTGGCGTTGGTGATGTCGGTGGCGTGGACTTTACCCCCAGTCAACTGCCACAGCAGCCAGCTGTCGACTGTGCCGAAAAGTAGTTTGCCGTCGGTGGCCTTTTGGCGTGCTCCCGCAACGTTCTCCAAAATCCAGCGCAGTTTGGTCCCCGCAAAGTAGGGGTCGATCCGGAGCCCGGTGCGTTGTGAAATCATGCCCTCGAGCCCATCCTTGTGCAGCTCCCGGCAGTAGTCGGCGGTGCGGCGGTCCTGCCAGACGATGGCGTTGTAGATTGGTTTGCCGGTCGATTTGTCCCAAACGATGGTGGTCTCGCGTTGGTTGGTGAGGCCGACTGCGGCGATGTCATCGGTCGTCAGGTTGGCCTTGGAGAGGGCGTCGGCAGCGGTGGCATTCTGGCTCGACCAAATCGCCATCGGGTCGTGCTCCACCCAGCCGGGATGCGGATAGATTTGCGGGAATTCCTGCTGAGCGGTCGCGACAATGTCGCCAGTGTGATTGAAGATGATGGACCGGGAACTGGTGGTGCCCTGGTCCAGCGCGAGGATGTATCGGGCTTGGGGCATGGCGTATCGGATAGGAGGGGTTTTAACTATGTTTTTCGATTTGAACGAGACTCACAGCAGTCGTGATGTGTCGGCACTGCGGAAATTTAGAAGTTCGACTTCAGCCAAATTTCTTTACAGCTTCCACTGATTGGATCAATCCCCATTCGCTTATGCCACCCGCAGACACCAACGAGAAAATCCCCAAAAACACCGGCCTCAAGCGGGTGTTGAAGGCGCTCTTGTATTCCTTCGATGGGCTGGCTTCGAGTTTGAGACACGAAGCCGCGTTCCGACAGGAAGTGCTCCTCGCTGCCGTGCTGATCCCGCTGTCCTTTTTCCTGCGAGTGAGTTTGGTGGAACACTTGATCCTCGTAGCCAGTATTTTTTTGGTTCTGATCGTCGAGCTGCTCAACTCCGCGGTCGAGGCGGTAGTCGACGACATTTCTCCCGAGCATCG
>PXBU01000121.1 GCA_003566795.1 Puniceicoccaceae bacterium
CTCAACAACCCATAACAGCCCCCACCATCGGCCGCACATTTTCTTTCCAGGTCAACTGCTCCAGCTCAACGCAACGGCTGGGTGGCTCCGCGTAGGTGATGAGGATGTGGTGGATTTGCTCGGCAAGGCTGTCGGGCTGGCCTTTTTGGAAGGAAAAGAAGTTATGGCTGCGGCCGCGGAGTTCGGCCAGGGGGGCCACGTCGGACATCAGCACGCGCGCCACGCCGTGGGTCCGCACCGCATAGCCATTGGACGCAAACGGAAAAGAGTGCCGCACGGCATACAGTACCCGGCCGGGCAGCGCCATAGCCGGCCGTGTCACTCCACCGTCAAACTCTTGGCCAGGTTCCTCGGCATATCCACATCAGCCCCCAGCCGGATGGCAATTTCCATGGCCAGCAGCTGGCAGACCACCATCATCTCGAAAAACTCCAGCATGGGGTGGTGAGCATGAGCAACTCCGCTTAAAAGCCTACAGCGGGGGTCGATGCGCACGATCACCTGGCCGGGTCCCTGCCAATTGCTGCCTACTGCTTTTCTCAGCGCCCGGCGATCACAGCAAGGCGGCATCGACAATGCCGTGGTTGACCAGTTGGCGGCGCACGACTTCGCTGTACACTCCCAGTTCATCGGCGGCCTCCTCGATCGATTCATCTTCGATAATCCGTCCCCAGTCCTTCTGGCGCAGCCAGTCAGCGGGCGCCAGGAGCTCGGCGGCGAAGGCGCGATTGCGCTTTTGTCTTGGGGTTCGCGCGGCTGTCACCAGAGCACTGGCGCTATTACCACCTAGCAGCAATTCCAGCACTCCGCGGCAAAAAGTGAAGCGGCGAGGCTTTTCACTGCGCGCCGCGAGTACCAGACCGCCTCGGCCCGGTTCGGGAATCTCCGCGAGAGCATCGAACCAGTAATTGAGGGGCGGCCTTGCGGCCAAAACGACAGGAAGGCTTTCCAGCCCCAGTGCGCTGGCGATGGCATCATCGTCACGCAGGGGATCGTTTCCGATACCCGTCATCTGTCTGAGCGCAACGGCGGCTTGATAGCCGGCCTCCCAGGGTGATGAGACACTGGCCGTCGCGGCAACGCCCCGTATTGCATCGCGCAGATCGGTGAGCGTGTTCAGATCCAGCGGCTCGGCGCGGAGGCGTTCTCGGAGGGACAGGACATAATGGGCACCAGAGCGCAGGTCGTCCACGCTCAGCGCCGAGAAAAAATCCTCGTGCCACACCTCAGGAAGGCGGTGGGCCACGTCCACGATGGAGTCGGCCTGCTCGACAGTCGCGGTGTAGGGGTTTAACCCGGTTTGTGCGGCCGCAATGCAGAAGGCACGCTCTTCGGCCGCTGCCTGCTGGATCGCGACCCATTCCTCCTGCAGCAGCGTGTTGCGGATGTTACAGGCTTCAAGCCGTCCGATCACCTGCTCCACCCAGCGCTCGAGCGTCTGCACGAAGGCTTCGTGCGATACAGTAGCCTGCCCGGAAGAGGGAAACGAGACGTTTCCATAGTCCACCGCGCGCCATTGAAGCAGGACCTGCCCACCACCCTGCGACTTGATGCTCAGGGCCGGAATGGCGTAGCCCTCGCGACCAAAACGGAGGTCGTGACGCGATTCATAACCGCTGTCGGCCGTCACCTCAGGCTCGTGCAACAACGACCACCAGTTGCGGACAATCCACTCTGTAACCGGATAGAGAGGCACGAGGATGTGGTCACGGAAGCAGCCGGAGCGGCCATCCAGCACCCGCGTCACGGGATGTCCGTTGACAGACAAGGAAAACCGCGCCCAGGTTGCACGAATCTCGTCACCGCGCGATCCGTCAACGGCTTCCCATTCCGCCTGAAATCGCAGCGGGTCAGCCATAGTATCGCGCGATGTCCCGTGGCCACTCGTCCGGCTTCAGGGGGTAGCCCTTGTATGTACCCTGCCCGGAGTTGACCAGTCGCCCCTCATAGACGGTTGCACCATCCTTGTACCAGATGTACCGCGGAAATCCCTTCTCGCGGTACTCGCCGTAGGCACCTCTCTGCACTGCGTCCCGCAGCCATTCCGTGATTTGTTCACGCCTGTCAGCCAAGCTCCGGTCGCAAATGCTCGCGTCGGGTCTTGGCCTGGGGGGATGACCGGCAAAGGAAGGGACATCCTTGTGTTCGGGGCTGCCTACGTAGGAGACGGTTTCGGCCAGCTCATGACGTTTGGGCGCTGACTCGCTATCGCCAACCATTTTTCGGATCATAGGCCGTTTTCTGCTTGGGGCTCTCAAAAGACCGTCCTCCATCCCTCAGGAAACCTTCCGGCTGCCATTATGCCTTCTCTGGAAATAATCATTCGCTTCGCGCGCGCCCATCCTCACCCATTCTCCAAAGAAACCGGCAAGTCCGGCCCATGCGTCTTCAGCAACGCATGGCGCTGCGCGGTCTTTAGATCCTCCGCCACCATCTCAGCGCACATCTGGCGGGCGGTGATTTCCGGCTCCCAGCCGAGTTTTTGCCTGGCCTTGGTCGGGTCGCCGAGCAGGGTTTCGACCTCGGTGGGGCGGAAATAGCGGGGGTCGATGCCTTCTGGCGCCATGCGGGCCCTTCTCGCTGCCAGGCTCAAAGCACCGCTTCCAGCCCTTTTCGCTCGAGCAGGTTCAGCCGCTTGAGCGACGACCCACTCGGCTTCTTGATTCAGTTTTTCCGGTCATGACAAATCTCCTTGATAGAAAACCTCACCCCCATTCTCCAACCGGCGGTTGTCATCGACAGTTCAACTCTGGGCCAACCCCCCGTGATCAAGCAGCCTCTACCTTGGCTTCATACCAATGTGCTTCTGCCTCGCAGATTATGCCATTCTCGAAACGCACCGTCGCAAAGCCCTTGCGCTTTCGCCATCTCCCCCACAATCTCAACAACCCATAACAGCCCCCACCATCGGCCGCACATTTTCTTTCCAGGTCAACTGCTCCAGCTCAACGCAACGGCTGGGTGGCTCCGCGTAGGTGATGAGGATGTGGTGGATTTGCTC
>PXBU01000215.1 GCA_003566795.1 Puniceicoccaceae bacterium
TCTGTTTTTTCGCCCGAGACGATCTTGATGGTATTGGGGTCGAGTTTCGGCTTGGGAGGAGCCACTTCTTCCGCTGCCTCGTCGATTGCCGGGGCCGGCTTTGTTTTGCGCGCACGCGCGGGCGTCTTCGTCAACGGAGTCGGAGCACCCCGCAGCAGGGAATGCCTGCGCCCTCCGGAGTCCTGCTCGTCATCGAATTCGTCATCCGGTTCGTCCTCCTCAAGATCAGCTACTTTGCTGGACCTGGAGGTTTTTGCAGCCGCTTTCTCCGCTTTGGCCTCAGCCTTGGCGCGGGCGGCTTCTTCCTTCGCCTGGCGTTTGGCCTCGGCCGCCTCGGCTTTTCGCTGTTGTCTGGCTTCTTTGGATTCCGCCCAGTTGGTCAGGAAGCTGCGGTAGCGAATCTGCAACCAATCGAGGAAGCGTCCCAGATTATCGGTAAACACGACAATGGAGCCAATCACCAGCCCCACCAGCAGCACCAAAAACGATCCAAAGGGGCCGATGATAGGCTCGAGAAAAACCGGTGCCAAAAACTCCCCAATCAATCCCCCCGCCCCTTCCGAGAGTTGGTGCGAGAAGATCCCACCCTGGCTCTGGATGGTGCCGGTAATTTCCAGCATCGCAGCCAGCCCTGAGGCACACAGCACCGAGATGACCGAGGCCACGCTGCTGAATAGACGTTTGCGCGGTTGTTGCCGCAGCAGGAAACGCACACCGATCCACAGCAGATACAGTGGCACGAGCCAGGCGGCGACACCGAAAAAGTAAAAGCCCCAGAAAGCACCCTCAGCTCCCAACACGCCCACCAGATTGGAACCCGGCTCCGTCGTGTGCTGCCGGGACTGCGCCAGCTCGAAATCCCAAATCGCGACAAAAGTCATCAAGGCGAGCGCCAACAGGAGCAGTGCCCAAACCGGGCGGGACTGGGACTTACGGGGCTGCTGGGAGACAACCTTTCGACTGGCTGTCTTATTCTTTGCTTTGCGGGCCATAGGTAAAATCTTGGGTGAAGGCGTCGGAGGACGCAAAAGTTGACTATTGATGGACCCAATTTCGGATAAATCCAACTCCGAAAATCACCCAAGCCAGAAAGAAAAACGCGCATCCGCGCGAATGCCGCAAATACAAGGCTACAAGCCCCCAAAAATAAAAAGCTCCGCCCCCCGATGAGGGCGGAGCTGGAATTTACGAGGCTGGTGGAGAATTCGATAAGATTTTATGGTCGCGGACTTGTCTGTTGGCCACGAGCCTGCCGAGGTGGCGACAGCAAGATCGGACGAGAGGTCAAGTAGGCGCCGGGAAGACGGCACTATCGTGCCGTCGCTACGGATTCGGCTTTATCGCAAACTTCTTTTGCTTCTTGATTAGCAGCCGCAGCCGCCGGACTTGTCTTCGCCGCCGCCGCAGCAGCCGTCGGACTGGTGGACGTGCCCGTGGGCCAGCTCCTCCTCGCTGGCGGTGCGGACGTCTTTGACGGTCACTTTGAAATTGAGGTGCTCGCCCGCCAGAGGGTGGTTGCCGTCGACGGTCACCTGGTCATCCTCGACCTTGACCACGCGAACCGAGACGGGGCCCTGGTCCGTGCTGGCCTGGAACTGCATCCCCACCTCAATATTATCGATGCCCTGGAAGCGATCGATGGGAACCGCTTGCTCCAGCGCGGGGTTCTTCTCGCCGTAGCCGTCCTCCGGGCTGACGCGAACCTCCACTTCGTCACCGGCGGACTTGCCCTCGAGGGCGGATTCAAGGCCGGGTATGATATTTTTGTGCCCATGCAGGTAAGAGAGGGGCTGTTCCGGTTGAGACTGGTCGAGAATTGTGCCCTCGTCATTGCGCAAGGCGTAATCCATCGATACGACGGTTCCGTTGGTGATTTCCATAAGAATTCCTGTTTGGGTTTGTATTTTCAGTGAACGCTCTACGAGAGAGGACCCTGATTCGATGTCAAGCTTAGCCTCGGATTATGACAGGCGGGCCAGGGGCATTTTCATTTGGCGGGGGAGCGCCGCATGAAAATGCATTCGAGATGGCAAATTTAAGATTTGAGAAAACACGGGGAATTAACGACTCCAGGTTCCAAATGAAAAAGCCCTGAGGGGCGGGCGGAACTCACTTGACGCTTATGGCAAAAACAGGGTTCCTAACAGCATGGAATCCGCGCGATGCCCATTGCGCCCGCCATGGATTCGCGATCAACCCATTCACAGGCATGCCCATACAGGACAATCCGCTTTTTAGACGCCTTCACAAGCACGCGCAGAAACGCCTGGCTTTTGAACCGGGCGTGCCCAGAGATAAGCAATTGCCTGCCTACAAGCGCTATCTGGAGCTCGAAAACACGATGCTGGAACGCTACCACCGCAAGGGTGATTCCGGCTTGGAGGTCTGCCAGGCACGGGCCGCGATGGTAGATGTTTTGATCGAAAACCTGTTTCTGGCCGCACTCGACCTCTACGCCACCAAGCATAAGAAAATCCCCTGCAAGATGGCTGTGCTCGCGACCGGTGGCTATGGGCGGCGCGAGCTGAACCCGCACAGCGATATTGATATCATGTTTCTTTACCCGGACAGCGTCGCGGGGCATAAATTAGAGGACTTCCAACAAACTCTGGCAGAGGAGATCCTCTACCCGCTCTGGGACCTGGGGCTGAAGCTGGGCCACGCCTCACGCAACCTCAAAGAAGCGATTGCGGAGGCCAAGAAGGACGTGCAGACCAAGAACGCCATCCTCGAATCCCGCATCATCTGCGGCTCTGATCCGCTGTATAAAAAGCTCCAAAAGAAGTTCACCACTTACTGCCGCAAGGAAGACCCGCGGGCCTACATCCAGCAACGGCTGGAGGACGAGACGCAACGACATGCCAAGGCCGGAGACACGATCTATCTGCAGGAGCCTGACATAAAAAATGGAGTCGGCGGCCTACGGGACTACCAAAATATTCTTTGGATGGCCTACATTAAGTTCGGGCATCGCTCGCTGCGGGAATTAGTCCGCGCCA
>PXBU01000244.1 GCA_003566795.1 Puniceicoccaceae bacterium
CGTCGCTGCCAATCCATTTCACCGAATAAGGCGGGTTGGAAACGATGGCATCGAAGGGCTTTTCATCGCCGAAATGCGGGTCGATCAGGGTGTTCCCCAGCTGGATATTGAACTTGTCGTAATTAATGTTGTGCAGAAACATGTTCATCCGCGCCAGGTTGTAGGTGGTGTGGTTGATCTCCTGGCCGAAAAAGCCCTCCTCGATAATGTGGGCGTCGAAGTGCTTTTTCGCTTGCAGCAGCAGCGAACCGGAGCCGGCGGCCGGATCGTAGATCTTGTTGACCCGTTTCTGCTTGTGCATGGCCAGCCGGGCAATCAACCTGGAGACATGCTGCGGGGTAAAGAACTCGCCGCCGGATTTTCCGGCATTGGCGGCGTAGTTGGAAATCAGAAATTCGTAGGCATCGCCAAACAGCTCGTTTTCATTGTCCTCAAACTGGCCAATCTCCAGCCCAGCCACGCCTTTGAGCACGGCAGCCAGGCGGGTATTCTTGTCCTTCACCGTGTTACCGAGGCGGTTGCTGGTGGTGTCGAAGTCGGCAAACAGGCCCTTGATATCGCCCTCTGACGGATAGCCGCTGGCAGAACTCTCGATGGCGGCAAAGATCGCAGCCAGGTCGGTGTTCAGGCTCTCGTTGCCGTGGGCGCTTTTGGCAACATTGGCAAACAGCTGGCTGGGGTAGATGAAGTAGCCCTTGGTTTTGATCGCGTCATCCTTGATCTCCGGCGTAATGACACTGTCGGCCAGCCCGGCGTAGTCGATGCTTTCGTCCCCGGCCTCGATATAGCTGGCGAAGTTCTCGCTGATAAACCGATAAAACAGCGTGCCCAGCACGTACTGCTTGAAATCCCAGCCATCCACAGCCCCCCGGACATCATTGGCGATGGCCCAGATCTGGCGTTGCAGGGCGGCGCGCTGTTGGGTGCTTGTCATACGGCTCTTGTGCCTCTTCGAATTGGGTTTTAGTGGCGATCAGTGGACACGGTCGGGGTTGATATTGTAACGAGTACGGCCGCGCCGACCACCGGGCTAAAGCCATCGACTCCATCCTCCTCGGCCCAAATCTGAGATTTTGGCAAACCATCCTCGCTGCGATAACGAATTTGGTCCAAGGCTGGTTTCATTTGGCGACAGCAGCACCCTCACGCTGAAGCTCAGAGGTCGGCGAAGCCGTCCGCTGGAGCGATCTGAATAAGCGTGAATGTCATAGACCACCACCCTTCATGTATTTATTGAGAATGGCTGTGGCTTTGCGGAGCGCCTCGGGTGTTTTAATGCTCCACTCTCGGATAACGCCAAGTGCGTTGTTGCACTCCTCGAAGATTTGGAGATTGGCATCTACTGAATTCAAAGAAAATCCAGCCCGTCCCCGGAGTGATCCCTTTTTACGCACCCATTTTGATGAATCACCGCATTCCACTGCATAGAAAGAGTGAACCACTCTATTGCGATATTCCTCGGCTGCATAAAGTGCCTTCCGAACTTCCATCACATCTACGTTGGAAAAGTTCGGATGACGCTCTGCTCGACGGGGAAATATCTCTACCAAAAGGTCAACCTTCTGCTTGAAGCTCATCGCCGCTGAGACGCGGTACTGATCTTCCTTTTCTCGCATACGGAGAAGCAGCGCCAATTCTTCGGCCAGCCATTGCTCAACTTGCTGGAATCGGACTACCGTGTGGCCAATAGCTCGAAGTAAGGCGTCGGTTTGATCGACCAGATTGCTTTCGGTCATATAGCTAACGTTTGCCTTAGCCGGCGCGGCCACAAAACCAGCCCGGCTTTGCCGGCCCGGAAGTTACCCCGCGTCCGGTTGAAGGCTTTGTTATGTGAGCGGCGCTCATTTTGATTGGAGCGCCTCCAACAGCCCGGCCGAAGCCGACCGGGGGAGTGGCGACAACTCTGCTTTTTCGGGATGCCCTGATGCTGGCAACTTCGCGAACCAATTGAACAGCGACTGCCACGGAACCGGAAGACATCTTTTTACCAGGCACCAAACCAGAAACTTCCTCCGCATTGAGCTCCGAATATTTCCGTGGCCACACTTCCTGGAAACAAGCACGATGATTTTGGTTTTGCGCCATTACACACATAACTGGAAGATGTGCGCCCCGAGTACCGGATATCGACGGCCCTATCCGAATATCCGGTCTGGACTGACGCATATATTCCGCATGGGATCTAGCCCCGCACAGCCAGGATGCGGAGGTCAGCCAGAAATTTCTCTGGGTGGCCCGAATGCGCCATGGTGAACTGCCCCTTTTTCTTGCCGCTGCCTGCGCTCGATAATAACCAGACAGTATGGTCTGGTGCAACCGGGCGGCAGCCGGCCAGGCTCAAGCCAGCGTCTGGATCGCACCGAAAATGCCGATTTTGGTCAACTTCCGCTCCATTTGAAAGTGCTCCATCACAGCGATGGGGTCGAGGTCGCGCAGTTTGTCGAAATGGATGCCTTGCCAATCGGTGCGGGGGATCTGGACGAAAAGCAGGTATTCGTCGATGGTGTGGCCGGTGGCTGCATCTACACGCTGCGAGAAGCCGGAGAGGATCACGGTTTCGATTCTCGGCAGGCCGGCGAAGGCCAGGCTGGTGAGCAGGACGCCGATGGCGTGGATGTGGGTGGCGTAGTTGAGGCGGGTGGCGCGCTTGCTGGCGTTCAGGCGCAGCCTTGGGGCCGGACCGGCATGGTCCGTCGGGGATATTACCCCGACCTACGAATCAAGGGTGTGCGGGCATGGGCCGGGACTTCGAGGCCATTTCCGGGCTCAGGCTGCTTCGCGGGGTTTGATGCTTTCGTAGTGGCCGTGATTTCTTGCTTTGGACAAATCATGCGAGGCCTGCAGGTTGAGCCAGAAGCGGGCTTCCATACCGAAGTATTTCTCCAGGCGCAGGGCGGTATCGGCTGTCATGGAGCGGCGCCCGGCAACCAGTTCGGAGATTCGGTTGTGCGGTACATCCAGCGCACGGGCCAGTTCGCGCGCGGACAGC
>PXBU01000424.1 GCA_003566795.1 Puniceicoccaceae bacterium
CAGATTGCGGATATCGACCTGGGCGTGGCACCATGGAAAGAGGACGCGGGTTGGGTGCCCATGTGTGATTGGGATTATGAATCCGGCTCAGTTGGCTTTTCGGGAGTTTATGACGGCGGTAATTTTGAGATCCAATCCCTCACCATCGATCATGACTTCAGCGAGAACGGGGGCTACTACTGGGGCCACGGTGGATCAGGTGGGCTGTTTGCCCGGATCACCCCGCGGGGTGTCGTCAGAAATGTGATACTGGCCGGAGGCGAGATCCGTGGTGGCTTCATGGAAATTGCTCCCTTGGCGGGAGAAAACCAGGGGCTGATCGCGAACTGCCATGCCTCAACCGATGTTGTGGATGCTTATGAAGAGGTCGGGGGACTGGTCGGCTACAACGGTGGAATGATCCGGAATTCGTCGGCATCCGGCAATGTTCATGGTGGTTGCTGGGTCGGCGGCCTCGTGGGTGCGAATGAGAGCTGGTCGGGCTATGGCCAAATCGAGGACTCTTGGGCCTCCGGTGACGTCCTGGCCGAGGATCACAGTGGCGGTGGCCTGGTCGGAGAGAATTACGGAGACATTCGTCGCAGTTACGCGTCGGGGTCGGTCAGTGTTTTGAGCTACTTCTATGGCGGTGCGGGTGGTCTGGTGGGCGACAATTATGGCTTGGTTGGGAGCTGTTATGCGACCGGAAACGTTGATGGAGTGGCGGCCAGCGAGTATCCCAGTTCCGGCACCGGCGGCCTGGTGGGCAACAATTTTGGTCATATCGTCAGCGCCTATGCCTCTGGTAATGTCACAGGTCAGGAAAGCGTCGGGGGCCTCGTCGGCAGCAATTATTTGCAATATGATTGGGATACTTACGAGCCAATCCCGGGGAGCGGACAGATCGAGCGGGCCTACGCGGTCGGCGCGGTGCAAGGTGACTTCGAGGTCGGCGGTCTGGTGGGCACCAACACCGGGGTGATTGACAATACCTACGCCGCTGGGGGCGTGCTCGGCGGTGATAAAGTGGGTGGTCTCATCGGTGCCAATCACCCTGCCACGGTCTGGGGCACGGGTGAAACGGTGGAGGGCACGGGTTGGGTGGTAAACTCCTATTCGACCGGGCAAGTTACGACCGATGCGGATGCAGGTGGCCTGATCGGCGAAAACTCGGGCGAGGTCATCGCCAGTTATTGGGATACCGACACATCCGGCCAGAGCATGAGTCCGGCAGGCGAGGGGCGTGATGCCGAGCAAATGACCTATCCCCATGCGGGGGATACTTACATGGGCTGGGATTTCAGCAGTATCTGGTCGATGGATACCGATGAGCTCAACCGGGGCTATCCGTATCTGCGCGGCTTGGACGTGGTCTCACCCAGCGAGACCAGTTTTCTGCTCAATTACTTTGCCGGAACTGGAGGCACCCTGACTGGCAACCTCTCTCAAACAGTGGCACAGGGCGCTGACGGCAGCGAAATTGAGGTCTTGCCTGATGAGGGAGCTGAGTTCCACCAATGGAGTGACGGCAGCACCGCGAACCCCCGGCTGGATCAGAATGTGCAGGGGGATGTCACCGTGACCGCCTACTTTAGATCCACGGGCGGTGTGGCGATTGACTGGTATGCCGGGCAGGGCATTACCCTGCCGGACGGCATGGACTGGGCGGAACTGGATAGCGTCGATTGGCTGGGCAAGGGGATGACCCTGCGCGAGGAATTCATTGCCGGAACGGATCCCAATGATCCGACCTCTCGCTTCGTGGCAGAAGCACCCACGATGGAGCCGGGCGGGGCCATCACGCTGCGCTGGCAGAGCGTGCCGGGCCGCCACTATGCCGTCGAGTGGAGTCATAACCTCGCAATCTGGAACGATCTGGAGAGTGCTCCGGGGCAGCTGATAATTATCCCAGCCGCAGCAGAGACGGCGCAGTCGGAGGTTTCATTTGACGATCCCTCGACCACGCCGGGGGCCCCGGTATTCTTCCGCCTGCGGGTCGTGCCGGAGGTGGATTGAGCTTTGGTTGTTTGCAGTCAGTTTCAGCCAGACCGCCAAAGCCATCGCCTGGACGGCGATGGTGCCATGCGCAAGCGCAGGCACCACGGTCCACCGCTCACTATCTTCTGAAAAAACTTATTGGTCCCTCACTGGCGCGACGGGTTGCGTTTCTTGCATGGTCGGATTCTCTGCTGACTTGGTTATTCAGTTCGACGGTTGGCTTGAGCCAGGAAACGATTATGCTGCGCAGAAAAATCACACAGTTACTTACCGCAACCATCTTGCTAATGGGGAGCGGCCCGGGGGCATTCGCCCAGGCTCCGGGGGCGACGCCGACGATGGATCAAGTGGACCATTTGGCACTTTATTTGGAGCTGACGGACGAGCAGCAAAAACAGGTGCGGGCGATCTTTGACGCGATCACCCCACAGATGGAGACGCTGCAATTGAAGGCGCGCGAATTGCACCTGAAGGTGCGGGCAGCCAGCGGACCGGACTACGACGAGGCCACCATCCGGAAACATGCGGCCAAGATGGGGAAGTTGAACGGGGAGATGATCGCGCTCTCCGCCATCCTGCAATCCAAAGTGGAGGCACGACTGACGGAGACTCAACGCCAGACCTTGCATCGCCTGCAAAACCCGGCGCAGATGTTTCCGGAGGGCGAGGGGCGGCAGGACCGCTACGGTCGCTCACCGGGCGATCCGCACTACGGGCACGATCATCCCTGATGCTCCGGCATGTGCTTCAAAAATCTAACTGCCACTGTATCCATCCATTGCGTCCAGGTTCGTTGACGCGAGTATCCGGTGCCGGGAATCCGGGTACGTTTGCGCCTGTGCGGCTGAGATGTTCGGCGTAGCTTTTGTCGAATAGATTGTCGATGCCAGCAGTCAGTCGATGCCGCTGGCTAATTTGCCAACCGGCGTTCAGCGAAAGAATGGCGAAGCCCGAACTCGGCCCGATATCCTGCCCGACGATATTGCCTTGATTCACCGCGACA
>PXBU01000243.1 GCA_003566795.1 Puniceicoccaceae bacterium
CCCGCCGATGCACCCTCTGTTGAGTGCGACAACCTGACGCCGGGAAAAGACCGGGGCGGGGAGTGCGCAAGAAAGTACCGCCTAAAAGCACAGTTGCGCTGACACTCGGAAAGACGGGGTGCGTAGTGATGGCCCGGCAGTTGGTAGACGGGTGGGGTTTCGGCCCCAGGGATCGCTGGTTCGAATCCGGCCACTACGCAGTGAGTCAACTGACAACTACATGACTCAGGGGGGAGAGATGGCTACTCCTGCGACCGAAAAACTTTAGTTGTTGACACCCGGAAAGACGGGGTGCACAATTGAGAGCAGGAACGGTAACTGCTAGGAGGCATCCTAAAGACGGTTCAACTCCGTCGCCACTGTGGTTGTGATGCTGGTTCGAATCCAGCCATTGTGCAACTGGCTCAGTAGCTGTAAGCAACGCTGAGGGAGTTCGGAGAGCTTACACTCTCGCGGAACGGGAGTTAGGACGATGTGTTCCCCTTCGGAGGTTCACAACGAGACTTGCCTAACACAAGGCCGGATAAAGACAGGTGGGAGACTGGTCTTTGGACCCGTAGCTCAGTAGGTAGAGCAGGAGACTTTTAATCTCCTTGTCGCAGGTTCGAATCCTGCCGGGTTCACTTTACTACGCTTACTAATTGATTAGGTGGTGGAAAAATGGCTATACGATTACAAGAACTAATGGACAATGCGTATCCATATGAAAAGATAGACGATGCCGATCGCCCTGGACATCCTCCTGAACACTACTACGAATACGTTTTTGTAACGGATAGTGGGAGGGGGTTTATTGTAGTGTTTCTTCAACGCACCGACCCCGACGAACAAGGGTTCACCGCGTTTGAGCTAGGCTTCGCAGAGGTAGACCCCGAGGAAGCGGCAACAGGCGACTATACATCAGTGGAGGACTCTCTCACCGGTAGAGGAGACCAGTTCAGAATTCTATCTACGGTTTTCGCAGTCGCAAAAGACTTTATAGGAACGTATGACCCGGGTATGGTATACTTTTGGGCAAAGGGTGAGGAACCCTCGCGTGCCAAGCTTTACACAATGCTAGCAAAGTCGTTAGCGCCGAAGCTAGGGTTCACGTTGATCCAGGATCCGGAGCGAGACTTCTTGCGCGAACCCGATACGTATAACGTTGTGACTAACAGCCTCTTACATCTCGCCATTCGTGATGTAACGGACGTAATAGGTAAATTGATAGACGAGAGGAGCACAGCAAAAGAGGGGTCTATCTTTTTGCTTATAAATAATAACGTATTAGAGGACGACGAGTTAACTCAAGAGCCTGTGTGATTGATTGTAAAGCGTGAATCAAGACTAAAGGAAAAAGAAGAGTATGATAGTTAGAGAAATGATTGAATGGCTGTCTTCCTTGCCTGAGGAGATGCAGGATGCTGTTGTGCAGGTAGGGGTGGAGGCCGACATGATGGTTGATTTTGACCCTGACGCTTTGGAGTACGGACATGGTGGTGAGCTCTGGGACTACACCGATTTTACTGATCGAGAATCCATACCCGCCGCTCATCGCCGCAAGACTCTTGAGTTAGGGAATTGAGTGAGAGTCCTCAGGGACTCTCTTTTTTGTACTAATTATAAAACCATTACGGGGTGAAGAATGAAACGTTATTTGAGTTTGAAAGAAGAGGGCAACGTGGGCTCCGAGGATTACAAGGGCTACACAATAAATGTCTATAAGAATAAAGGCGGGAAGTACACCGCCAAGAATGATTCGGGTGAACCCTATTCTAATGTCAGGCAGTTCAATACTCCTGAGGAGGCAATTGCTTGGGATAAGAAAAACATTGACCAGATGGAAGAGAGCGTACAGCGTTCTCGGATGGTAGAGGCTACCAATCTTCCACAGTATGGATTCTCGAATGAGTTTATTCGGGGAATTTTTGGTAATGCTAACATCCCCCATGACGCAGAGGTTGAGCAAACGTCTAAGAAGCCATCCACTGCAATGTTAGATGACTACGTGGTTCTTGTGCAAGCTGCTGACGGCGAGTATGCATATTGGAGACCGTCAACACGGGATAAGTCATATGTACGGATCCTTCGTACACAAAATGATAGAACAGAAGTTCTGGATCCAGACGAGCTCGAAACAGGAAAGAAAATCGTTCGTGGTACGTATTTTCTGATTCCAATTCAAGGATGGAATAATAGAAATCGTAAGGGACCAGGCTTTCGCCATGACGGAACCCGTCCTGGGGATAGAAAACCTCATGTGAAATCGGATTCGATTTTTCCCAACGATGCGTCAGTACAGGATGTAATGAAGCATCTAAAGAAGGTGTTCTACCCTCGGCTACAGAAGAAAGCGGAAAATCTTGTAGATAGAATCTATGGGGCACTCCGGTACCTCGATACCAAGCCGCACGGGCACGGGTACTCATTTGGCGGTGTAAAATCTGCCGCTCAAGAAGCACTTGGTTATGTCGATCGCATCAATACCGTGTTGGAGCAGGCGTATGGTTCAAGGGGCCCTCGGCGAGCTCTTGCTGCTGACGGCGAGGATGGGCTCGTCTCTCTTCTTCGTCTTGTAAGCGAGTATAATAAAGCACATCCAAAAGAAGATATTCAACTTTATGGAATCTCAAACTACTATACCCAAGATGAAGAGAAAGCGATCGCACTGCTACAGAGAGAGCCTCAGATGCGCTTCAAGGTTGTGCAAGCTGTTGAGAGTGTTTTAGAGAACATAGAGCAGAGAGTGCAAGAGCTCATTGACCGAGGTCGTAAGAAAGAGAGCGTTTCTCGGTCCTCCGAGCGAATCAACGAAGGTGGGTACTTTGGACGCAACTACTATGACTCCGTTCAGGATGTCAAGAATGACATGAAGAAGGGGTGGTTCGGCCCCGACACCGCTGAAGAGATTTGTGATAAGTTTGGGTGGGACACCGAATGGATTTTCCAAGAAGAAGATGAGTATGATGAGTATGAGGAGAGCGTTACTAACCCTATCAAGGAGGGGAGAGACCCTGAGATGCGTGATTTAGTGGATGAGATAATTAGCTGGGCCGCACAGCATGGCGAAGCATCCGCACGTCGAAAGTTTGGTATAAGTCAAAAGGAGCTATCTCAACTGCGTAGGTCGCAAATGAACCGACCTCTCCCAAAAGATTTTAAGTTTCCTAACCAGAAAAGCGAATCTGTAGAAAAAGGTACACCTCGATACGCGAAGGCACTGAGACTTGTCGACAAGGCTCATAGCAAGGTCGTGAAAGAAGCATCGGGCTATGCGGAAGAGGATTACATTGGAGATGCCAATGAGGATTTTGTCGACGATAGAGATGTAGTATCTCCTCGCCATAAGGATGAATCGATACTTCGCCATCCTGATGTGGAGCCGCTCAGAGACTATGTAGACGATGACGAACTCATACAACTGGCTCGAGACCTGATGGATGGTATAGCAGGTGAGGACGACATCAAGATGATTCTCACCAGCATTCATGATGCGCCTCCTATGGCAGCCACTGACTTTGTCTACTCGGACTTGTTCTTCTGACATCTTTGATAGCTGATTCTATCGATGATGCAAAGCCAAGAAACAAATAAAAACGATGGCTGGAATTCACCAGCCATCCAGATAACCCTCCCACCACGTCCCAAGAAAATGCCCAAGGCTTTATCGGTCCATGACTTCCCTCTCGAGAATAGTATAGCCGAGAAAGAGAACGCCATGATGCGACACGCTCTCCAACTGATCAAGACATCTTACCGAATGGACGTGGCCTATCGCATAGCATCCGAGACGCTGGAAAACCTAGTCAGAAAATAAAAAAAAAGAAAACCCCACCTTTTATACCTCTCTGTATATTATAATACGTAAGGAGAGGGAATAGATGACATCCTACAATAGAGACATACTGGAAGAGGCGATTGACGAGATTGTATTTCGTAACCGAGGTCAGGTCGCATTGTTTTGCGGAGAGATAACGGGTCAGATGTCTGACGGGCATTGGGAAAACCACCCAATCCATAGTCATTGGATTCCGTGGTGCAACGTTGAGAAATTCGGTGTCAATGCAAACGAGGTAGGGGTTGTATCTGAGAATGGTAAAGCCAAGTACCACCTCCCCACACGCAATTATAAGCTGAATAATAACGACCTGCTGCGAGTAATCGGCGGGCGGATGTTGGTCAAGTATGTGGCCACAGAATACTTCTTCCGGGATGACATAGACCTTGATTGGAATAATCTAGGACATCTGGTAGATACTTTTGCTCCTGATGGTTGGGGTGATGGTGTGGAGGGAATGCGGATGGAGTTCATGAAAGCGAGCATGGCGATAGACCTAACCCAGTTCAGCGCGAAGACCGACGAGCAGCTTCGAGCCGTCGTGGAAGATGAGAATGAGGAAATGTGGCGGAAGTATCAGGCCGAGAAATGGCTGAAGCTTCGTGAGATACTTCCCACTCTTCTCAAGAAGAATTCTCGGGGTCAGTACGACATCATCAATTTCTACGGCGGAGATATTGTATCCGATTTTTATAAGACTGTGTTCCAGAAGATTATGCGAAAGAGAGGGATCAAGATGCAGCTTCGGAGAGAACTCGATGACATGGCGCTGATTCTTAAGAAAGACATCGTATCGGTATAAGAGATACAAGGCCCTATAGATCAATGGTGAGATCATCAGACTTTCAATCTGAAGATTCCGGTTCAACTCCGGATAGGGCTACTAAATAAAATAGGAGATAACGAATGGGTGATTACATAGTGTTGACAGTTCATGAGGCTTGGGACGGGAAAGACCCTGCCATGAAACCCGATGGACACCTACAGCGGGTTGATAGCCTTGCTGATAATAGCATCAACGTAGGCCCCCTCGGTATAAACCCCGATAACCGAACCGCGTTCTCCGATGCTCGCCGTAAGTATGATTCCTTTCTTGGAGACCCAGAAATTGTCGATACCATTGTCGACCAGATTCTCTCTTTCATAGAGAGCGGTGAGTCGACCACAAAGGACCTCGCTCGATTCGGTATGACGGGTGAGAAGAGGAGTTTGTTCAAGGCACCTCCTAATGTCCGAGACCGCTCAACGAAGAAGCAGTACAAGTTTACAGCGGCACTCAAGAATGCGGTTGAGATAGTGGCTCAGGAATTGGATGTACCGCTTGTCACACCTGTTGGAGTGTACAACGAGCACAGGTACATTTTAGTGCTCGCTGATGATGACGGCTCGGTCGTCTAATGGTTAGGACGTCAGATTCTCAATCTGGTAATCGGGGTTCAACTCCCCGTCGAGCTATACCCCCCTATTGCTTAGGGCTATAGGCGCAGGTCATTGTTTCGGCAGTGACCTTGCTTTTACTTTTCGGAGGAGAGGAATACAATGAACAGACCATCGGTGAATAACTTCAATGTGGAGTTTGAGTACGGCGAGAAGAGCTTCAAGAAGAAGAAAGACATCAACGAGCTGGTTGGTATACCTGAGGGTGAAACCCCCATTGTCAAAGAGCTGTCCTACGATGTATCTGCATCAGGGTCTCACATAGTTAGATGGAAGAAGGTGAGACGTTCTGATGGTAAGCTTCATGCCTTCGGCTCTACCATTGTAGAGGGTGTGGGTGATAAGTATTTACCCGCCCACATACGCAAGTGTCCCAAGCATGCTGACCTCCTAGAAATCTAAAGCAATGCAAGGCTCCATAGCTCAGGGGATAGAGCAACTGCCTTCTAAGCAGTAGGTCGAAGGTTCGAATCCTTCTGGGGCTACTAATTACAAGGAGTGAAGAGGGCTTCGTCGACAACTTGTAACAAGCCAGAGTGGCGAAATTGGTATCCGCGCTAGTCTTAGGAACTAGTGTCGTAAGACGTGAGGGTTCGAGTCCCTCCTCTGGTAAAGAATGATGGTCGATGTTACTAATTATAACAAGAGGTAATAAATGAATAAGATTGACAAAAGAATTGACGCTCTGCTCGAGAGAGGGTATTCGGAAACCCAAATTGTGAAGCTGGTTCTCAAAGAAGAGCGTCGAGATGAGATTGAGGCACTGGCTCAAGAAATTCTAGAGTTTGTGGTTGGAGAGGCTGAAGAAGGTGAACAGAGTGGTCGTATGCATCGTTTCACCTTTGACGGGTTCACCTTTGGTGCATTCTCAGACTATCGTTACGACGAGCCCGATAGCGCGATGTGCGGGTGGATTGCCCTTCAAACCGGTGATGGTGATTGGGACCCAGATGCATTTTCGGAATGGGAAGACATGGGTATGTCACCTACGTGGACCTTCTGCGGAAAGCAAGGCATTGTAGGAGCACTTGAATTTATAGCCGAAAACGGTGTTGAGGTTTATTACGAATAAAGGAGACTTGAATGAGATACGTAATTAGAGGTGAGAGTTATGATAGAGGTCCAGGAGGCCCTCTTTCAATAAAGTTTGAGGCAGATGACGATAGAGCTGCCCAGGCTAAGATGGTGGCCATCGCGTTTTCGTCCTCGGGCGATCAAGAACTAATGGCCCTGACGAGCTATGATGAAATCATGACTTACATTGCTGAAAGTGTGATGGATGAGGAAGACCTGGCCGAACCCAATTGGGAAGAAGATGTAATGGAAACCTTCGAAGACATCAATGGCGATGGTATGGATTATTTTGCAGCACTGGAGAACCTCGATACTGGAGACATTGTGTGGGGTGACCCCGAGGATGCAAATCTTGTAAACTACGATTACGACGAAGAAGAAGAAATAGACTGGGATCCATACGATATAGATTACGCATAGGGGCTAGCAATGACGTACACATATCGGATACTAGGTGAGACATACGACACAGGCAGCGCTGAGCCTTTGCAAATAACCTTTGAGGCGAAGGGTGACATGGTTGCACTGATAAAGATGTTCGCCATAGCTTTCACCTCCCTCCATGAGGTGGAACACATTGTAACCTATGATGGTATCCTAGATTTTCTGATAGATGAGTTCTTCACCGAAGACCAGTGGACGCCAGGTAAGGACATTTATGATGCAGCTTATAGGGTTTTCGATGACATCAATAGGGAGGGGGGAGACCGCTATACGTCACTGCAAAACGTTGACACCGGTGACTTTGTATGGGGAGGCCCCGATGATGATTAGCAACAGGTAGGCTTTTTCTTGCTTTTAACAAGGACGGGCTAGCTCGTCCTTTTTATTTGCCGGTACGAGCAGCTCTCCTATAAGGTGATTTTATGAGAGAGGAGATGGCAATGAAAAGATTTGCATTGATAGTTGTTATAATGGGTTTGCTCGCCACCATGAACCTGTCCGCCCAATACATCGAAGACCTTGATGGGTATGAGTGGTTGACTTGGACGAGTGAGATGCAGCGAATGTATCTGGTGGGGTTTTACGCAGCCCACACCTCCATTCGATGGAGAATAGAGTATGAGATGGCAGAAGCTGGCACTTTGAATCATGAGACTATAGCAGACCTTATGGACTTCTTTTTCATAAGTGATAGGGTCAACGACCTCCGTAATGCCATTACGCGGTACTACTTATTGAATGATAGGAGAGATGTGATTATACATGTATTGAATTATCTGGTGGGGTTCTACGATTGAGAAAGGTTCAAGAGATAAACGCTCTTGGATGATTATTCGTATACGAGAGAGGAGAGGAGTTCAAGATGAACGAAGTAGTGTACGTGGTTCTTTCACCTGACAGAGGCGCAGGTGCGTGGGTTCATGAAGTGTTCGCAACCGAGGCTCAGGCTGAGGAGTACGTTCGTAACAACCCAGAAGAGACCTTTGAAATACAGGATGCACCCTTCCATCGATAGAAGGGACTGAGGGGATTAGTCTCGGGGTGAGACGCTTGGTTTGGGACCAAGAGGCGGCAGGTTCAACTCCTGTATCCCCTAATTATTAGAGAGGAGAATCGTTATGAAATTCTAGTACATAAGGTACAAAGGAGTTCAAAGATGAGTAGGTCCTACAAAAAGTTCCCACACGTCACTTCCACAGACCGCACGTATAAAAAATACGCAAACAGAGTGGTCAGAAGATTCGGTAAGAATGGTTTCATTCCCAATCAAATGGATGACGAGACGGCTTTGGAGATACCATCAGGTAATGCTTATAGACGTCTGACAGGTATGACATACGACATACGTGATTTCATTTCTGTGGAGTACGGGTCTAAGAAAAAGTTGCAAAGCAATTATCAAGAAGCTGTACACAGAGGTGAGATGAATAGATGGGTATCTGTTACTAAGAAGGTGCCCATCGACGAGTACGAAAAAGAGTTCGGTCCCTACCGGTCCGCGAGATGGGAGTTCGACGACACCGAGGGCTTTTCCATGAGAAGAGTTGAGTATAGACCGGAGTTCGTCAACAAGGTTGTAGGTCGGAGATACATAGGACAGGTGCGTTGCTGGCCTGTGACAGATGAAAGAGAATGGCATAGAGCCATAGGTAAATAGGATTTTTTTATGAACGAGTACATACTGACCATTTACATAGTCACGGGATTGGTTGCTGCCATCCTTGCTGTGGCCGCCATTTTGGTACAACCCGAAGAAGGTTTCCGCAATGATGAGATGGGTTACACCATCGGTTACACCCTCCCGGACTATATCGGCATAGCACTTGTGGCTGTGGTGGTGGGGTTGTTCTGGCCTCTCCTTCTGGTGGCTAGTTTACTTTCATCTGTGGTACGACACATTCGAGGGCACTGATGGGTGATTCTTCCATTATGTCAGAATACGTAGAAGAAGATAAAAAGGGACATCTCATACTGAAGAAAGGTTCCTTCAGTCCTTCGAGATTGAAAACACTGGAAGCCTGTAAGTGGCAATACGAATTAAAGTATAACCGCAACATCTACCCTGACCAGACTATTGTAGAGCCTCATAGCCAACTGGGTAGTGCAATGCATGACTTCGCTGAGAAGTATAATGGTTCGGGTGACCCCCGTCACATAGCTCTTCTGGAGCATCAGAGTAAGTCCAAATACACTCTAACAGATTCTCAGATAGAAGAGTTGAAGTTCATGATTGACAACCTAGTCAATAACATCTGGCCAGAGCTTGAGGGCAAGGGCGAAGAGAAGTTCAAGATTCAATCAGTGAAGACTGAGGCCAATCTCCGCGGAAACATAACACTACCTGGCAACGATGGTAGGTATCGCTCAGTCCCTCTCAACCTCAAGATTGACAGACTCATTGAGAGAGAAGATGGAAAGGTAGTCATCGTAGACTACAAGAAGGGTCAACCCAATGTGGCCTCTCACATGTTCCAGCTTCTGTTCTATGTCACCACCTACTCTCAACGAAACCGCAGGAACGTATCGGACATAGATATCTGGTTGGTATTTCCTAACGAGAAGAAGAACTGGGTTCGAAAAGTAACAGGTGAGGAATTGCAGGAGCTGGTGAGCGACTTCGAGTCCAACATGGCCGAGAAGTTTGACACCATAGAGAATGAAGCACCTTTCAATGAGAATGATGCAACTCCCTCATTCCTATGCAACTTCTGCCCGTTCAAGGCCACCAACATGTGCCCCACCTCTCTTGTGCTACATGGTGCGGAGAATCCCGAAGGGAAGAACATGACCTTCCATGTGTCTAAGTTTGAGAAAGGTAAGAGAGTGAAGACACCTGTATCTCCTGAAGAGGTACTAAGTAAAAGCTCATTGTGGTGATTATAAATAGAAGGAGGAACGATGAAGTATAAATTGAAAGACTTGGTTGTGGCATCGCGCATAGGTGTGATTGATTACATTGTAGAAAACAACTCACCTGTTATACAGGAAAACATTACAAAGGTGTTCTCTTGGTATAAGAGTGTGCTGTCATACGTGGAAGCTTTTGATGGCCGCGTTGAGAAGCTTCGTGAGGATGTTAAGAACGAAACCAAGACTGAGGAAGAAGCCAATAACCAATTGGCAAAGCTGTCTGATGTGGAAGTCGATGTAGCCAGTCCATCACCTGCAGGAGGCTGGACGTACGAGCAGCTATTCAAAGAATCGGGGTTGGTTACACCCTCTATCAAAGTTCTAGATAAGATGGTACAGATAGGTCTAATGGCACCTCCATCAGATGAAGATGCTGTAGATTCATCACACGCAGAAGACATCGTAGCCAAAGCATTAGGAGAATAAAAGATGACTGAGAAAGACAACGTACAGGAAGAAAAGGTTAAAGAAGTTAAGAAGATAAGGTTCATGACTCGAAGTAAGAACGGGACGCCTATTCGCATTACCAAAGCTGGTGAAAAGAATCGAAGAGAGCGGAGGTTTGCGGACCGGATTGCTCGTAGTAGTGACGTTACCACTAATACGAAAACCAAGGGCAAGCTGGCCAAAGGTCGGTTCAGTAACAAGGGTTTATTTACCCGAGAGGACTAAAGTTCCCAGTTCACATTTTATACACTATTAGCGCGTTGGAGGGGTGATTTTGTCATGACAATTGCCCCTCTTTTTTTATGTCCTTGTATATTATAGACATGATGGAATTGCAGAAGTACATAAAAGAACATCCTAATTGGGAGAAAGAGCTTACTGAAGCCCCCTACTTTCTCAAGGTTCGTAAGGATGAAGAGCTGGGATTGGTCCTGTTTTCTTACAACCAGATTGCCAGTGACATGTCTTTGACCATCTGTCGCGAGGCTCGTGGGGTTGTGTTGGACATCGATACTCTGGCTGTTCGGGTCAGAGGGTTCGACAAGTTCTTCAACGCCCATGAGAGTGGTGCAGACCCTATGGTAAAGATAGGAGGTCTTTGTACTATAGTACAGGAGAAGGTAGATGGCAGCATCATAAAGGTAACTGCCCTAGACCCTCGTAAAGCTATCACCAAGGACAACGTACTTATCTCTTCCAATGGAACTATAGATGCGTATGAGGCCCCTCTCCCTTTTATAGAGAAAGGCGGCCCCACCTCTTTCGGACAGCTGACTTACGAGTTGCTGGTGAAGAGCTTAGGACCGGACTTCGAGTTGGATGAGGGGTATACTTACATCTTCGAGTTGGTAGGTCCGCACAATCGTGTTGTTGTTCCTTATAAAAAAGATGGATTGGTATTCTTGGGGCTTCGTTGCAATATGCTAGGATTGGAGATTTCTCCCGCCTTACATCCGAATCTTATACCTTCGAATGTAAAGAATGCATTCCCTGTTCCGGCTACCTATACTTTCCACACCAAGGAAGACCTGGAGAAGACTCTGGCCGACCTTTCATGGACCGAAGAGGGTTACGTGGTTGTCGCTGAGAATGCGGCTAGGGTAGGAGAGCTTCATCGTATAAAGATAAAAGGGGAGGCCTATCTGCGAGCGCATCGTCTTCGCGGGGAAACCTACCCAACACCCAAGAGAATCGTGGACCTTATTCAGAACGATAACTTGGACGACTTTCTGGGATACTTTCCAGAGTATAGTGGCATGGTTGAGGACATCCGAGCCGACATCCTGAACTTCATAGAGAAGGCTGCAGCGAAGATAGAGGAGGGTCGACACATACTCCGGAACTTCGATGTGAATCGTAAAACCTATGCAACCGAATTCGTACAGAAACAATCAGAAGGCGTTCCGCATGACCTGCTGTATCAGCTTATCTCCAACTGGGGTAAGTCACAATGGTGGGAAGAGACCGCAGCAACCGAGGTAGCTTCGATGTATCTGCAGGACCTGCCCTCGCAAAAAGTTGTGGAAATGTTGGAAATAAGTTGAGAACATTTCCACCCACAATTACAAGTCTTTTGTATATTATTATACAGAGAGGAGTTTTGAAATGAAAGTTGAAGTTACTAACGTATTCGGTGACGAGAGTTATACGTATTGCAAAGATATGGTGGTGGAACCTTCTGATGTAAAGGTTTACCCCATTCCGGCAACGGGAGAGCCATATGAGGTCCGAGAAATCTACCGCCTCAATGAATATAATCGTCATGTACCTTACATACAGGTTCGCGTACAGCTCGGTCTGTCTGAGAGCGGTGTTGAGGGTATGGCTAAGCTGTTGGCGATGCATGCCAACATCCAAGGAGCTGTAAACGAAGATACGGGTAAGGCCACCATAAACACCACCCGTCATGGCGCAATAGGTCTTTTCAATTCGGTAGCCGCAACCGGGGGTATAACGGACCCTGCTAAGTTGACGTACAACCCCAACGAAGGTAAGCCTACTATGTATCAGGATCGGGGCGAGTATACCTTTGAGGTCGACCCCTCCACTCTGGAGATAACTGCCGAGGACATGAAGAAGTATGTTCTCATAGACCCATCTCAGCCCCAGACTCTGATGTCGACCCAAGGTTCTTTCTACGCTGGAGCCCCCATCAAGTTCAATGGTCTTCGTACAGATGAAGCGCGAGAAGCTCGTGTGGCTGAGAAGAAGGCTGAGGTAATAGCGAACATCGATAACATAATAGAGGGCATGGTAAAGGAGTATGCACAGGAGTTACAGAGCTATGTGTGCGACGCCATTGTCCGACGTATAAATGAAGTTATAATGAATGCGTCGCGCGAATGCGTAATGTCGGATGCTGAATTTCGTTCGGAATTGGACACCCACATCTCGGGGGCATCGGACAAGGAAAGGGAAATCGCGGACTTGCAGGAGGAGATTACCCGTCTTCAGGCCCGGCTGTCGGATGTGAAAACGGAGCTGCGTACAGAACGTTACGAAGCTTTTGTTGACCTGTACAGGGCATTCGTACCTGTCCCCGTCATGAAGGACATACAGAATACCTGCGTGGATGCCCAGGGTAACGTGGTCAGGGGTTTCTTGGCGGAGACCCGTCGCATTCCCGCCCTTCAAGAGCTGTCCATATAAAAAAGGGTTGATTATTTATTATGGCTAAAGTAACTTTCCATAACGAAATGGATGGTGGGGTTTCCTACAAAAAGTGGCAAAGGTTTAACCGAGAAAACCCGCGAACCTTCCCTCCCGACTTTCTCCCAGTACTGGTCTGGGAAAATAGTGTTGGTTACCCACAAGTGGCTTACGTAGCTCCTCATGGTATGGATTCCAACGTGGGCAACGATTGGTTTCAAGAGGAAACGAAAGAAGGATTCATGGCAGCAGGACGAGCTTGGTATCTGGTACCTCCGTATAGCAAAGCATGGGAGGAAGAGGAAGAGCTGGAGATGGGGTTACATTA
>PXBU01000342.1 GCA_003566795.1 Puniceicoccaceae bacterium
CCATTACGATACAGGCGCAGGCTCGCCCCGGCCGACCGCACTTCATAGCGGTTGCCGTCCTCCTCGTGGCTCCAGATTAATGCCATGGCCACTAAGCTCCTGAGTCGGCTTTCCGGCGCACCATCTCATGGGCTTCCGGTGGCACCCAGTTGACCCAGTCGTCGTTGCCCTGCTCGATCATCTTGAGCACCTTGCGGCTGGTATTGGCCAGCAGGCTGGGATCGCCGATGCCGATGGGGAGAATGCGTTTATTCTGGAGCAGGTGCTGGTAGAAATGCTCCCAACGGTCGGGCGCTTTAAAGTTTTCAGCGGTGACCAGCTCCATGCTGTGGGTGTTGTGCCAGGGATAGACGAAGAGTTGCACCCGGTTCTTAAACAACCGCCCGAAGGACTCGAGGATCCCGCCCGGCAGATCCTGCGACCACTTTTCTTTAAAGAGTTCGTTGAGCAGCCCGATGCTGAGGATGATCGCAATCGGCTCGGCGGTATAGCGACTGAGGTAGGAG
This sequence comes from Puniceicoccaceae bacterium, assembly GCA_003566795.1. GTDB lineage: Bacteria > Verrucomicrobiota > Verrucomicrobiia > Opitutales > Coraliomargaritaceae > Coraliomargarita_B. The sequence goes on from PXBU01000342.1 coordinate 507, forward strand.
GCGATGCGATGAAACTCAGCACTGCGACTGATCAGCACCGTCTTGCCTAGTGCCTGCAAGGCATTGGCCCGATCGATAAAATCCTCGTGGTCAACGGTGCCGCAATCGCGCAAGAGATTGTTGGTGCTGATCTCACAGATTTCCAGTGCCCGCTCCCGCTGCTCTACTTGCATCGCATTGAAGAAGACCTGGCGCGATTGCTGGATCATATCCAGGTGCAGCTTGAGCACCGGGTTGAAGCTCCCGCGCAGCAGCAAGATAGGGCGCCGGTAGAGGGCATCCGCCGCCTGCACGATCTCGCCCTGTTCATTGAACATGGCGGCATTGGCCAGGCCGCTCTGCACCAGTTGCAGCGCACACAGACGATTGTCGACATAAGAAAAACCCTTCCCCGTGAAGCGCAGCATATCGACCTCGACACTCTCCCGGGCAATCCCTTCTCCCAAGGAATCGACAAAATCCTCCAGACGGTCGCGGTAGTTGAACGCAGCATAAATGAGATTCACGCCGACTGCGCCGAGTGCCTCCATTTGGTCGGCATTGGTCTCGTCCAAAAGCCGCACATGCAGCACGATATCGCAAGGCTCTGTCTGCGGCTTGAGTTGCAGCCGAATGCCCAGCCAGCCGTGGCACTCCCCCGTGTCCTGATAGCCGCGGGCACGCACGGTATTGCAGAAGGAGAAAAAGGTGGTGTCCTTCCCCCGCTCCGCTCCCAGTCGCTCTTCGAGGATCGCATATTCATACTTTAGCATGGAGCTGAGCCGTGGCTCTGAGACGTAGCGCTGCGCCTTGCCGTAGATGGCATCACTCATGGTCATATCATAAGCTGAGATGGTCTTGGCCACGGTACCCGCGCTGCCGGAGACCCGAAAAAACCAGTTGGCCGTCTCCTGCCCCGCCCCGATCTCGGCGAAAACCCCGTAACGTTTTGCGTCGAGGTTGATCGCCAATGCTTTCTCGTAGGTGCTAAGTATCTTGTGCGCCGCCATAGTCAGCCTGATCTAAGTAAACCCTCCCGGAACGCAACACCTGAAAGTCGCAGGCGGCAGCCTGGGGCGTGCAATTCTAAAAACGGGGTATCAAGGCACCTCGTAATCTTACTCGTAATCATAATCTTAATCTACGACAGATCACGAACAGGATTACGATTACGAGTAAGATTAAGAGCCAGATTTATCCCGCGTTAAAAATAGCACCTGCCTCGCTACTCCACCGAGAGCACCACGCCAGCATTCCCATTGGCGAGAGCGAATTTTTCGTCCGCCTTCAGTCCCAACAAGCGACCAGCCAGCGGCGAGCTTGAGGTGATCACGGTGACTTCGCCCTGCTCCGTTGGCACTACATGCCCCCCAGCCACCCCGGCCAGGAAATACCACTCCGGCCCATCGCCGAAATCGCAGCTGAACAAGGCACCGAGACAAATCGAGACTCTCGGCTGGAGCAGCTCCTCGCGCTCCGACTGCAACTCCTGCACGCTCTCCGCCCACTGGCGGGCCTGACTGGCCTGCCCCGCAGCCAGATAGGATGCCTCCAGCCCCTGGGTATCCCACTGCGAATCGGCCCGGGACTCCTCATTCGTCGCGTAGTCCGCCGCGTCTTTCGAAGCCTGAACCGCGTGCAGGCACTCCTCACGCAAAGTGAGAATCAGGCGATTAAAGAATTGAGACTTGTCCATGAGTGCTCCAAGAGAAACCTATTATCCAAAGAATAAACAACCATGAATTCAACCCCGTTCATTGCACGATAAGACACTGGCTTTGCACGCCCCTCTAAAATGACTTGGGAAATCATCTTCGTATTCGCGCTGCTGCTCTTCGCGATCGTCAGCTTCATCCTGGAAAAAATTCCAGCAGATCTCACCTCACTGACCGTGTTCGGGGTGTTGATCTTTGTGAGTATGCTGACGCATAGCGAAGCCCTGCCCAATCTCGACACCACGCTGGGTGTCTTTGCCAACTCGGCCCCGATCACTATCGCCGGGATGTTTATCGTGAGTGCGGCCCTGGAACGTACGGGCGCGATTGATATCATCACTCGCTACATGCGCAAGATGGTCCGACTGCCCTACCGCGGCTTTATCTTTATCATGGTGCTTGGCGTCGCCGGGGTATCGGCCTTTGTGAACAACACCCCGGTGGTCATCGTGCTGATGCCAGTCATGCTCTCACTCGCGCGCGAGATGGGGGTGGCCTCCTCGAAACTACTGATCCCACTTTCTTATGCATCCATCTTTGGCGGCACCTGCACACTCATCGGCACCAGCACCAATCTCCTGGCCAGCGGCATCCTGCGCGATGCCGGACATGCTCCGATCGGCATGTTCGAACTTTCGGCTGTCGGCCTACCGATTCTGGCCTGCGGCTCCATCTACCTGGTGCTGTTCGGTAATAAGCTACTGCCGCACCGCGAAACCCTCACCTCCATCCTCTCGGAAGAGGAACGGAAGGAATTTATCACCGAGG
>PXBU01000336.1 GCA_003566795.1 Puniceicoccaceae bacterium
GCCCAGCCGGTGCTGGGGTATTATCTACGATTCGGCCATCCCCGGATCGTCGTCACCAGTGAATGGGACACACTTCCGGGCAGGGGTATGGTGGATACCCTGGTCCATGAGTATGCGCACTTCTTGCACCTGTCCCACTTCCCCTCGCCCAAGGAGAATTGGCTGATCGAGGCAGTGGCACTGCTGGTGCAGCAAAAAGCGCGAGCAGGGCAAGGTGCTTGGTCAGTGCCCTGGCGGGACTATCTGTGGGAGAAGGGCGGGCACTGGACGGGCGAGCACTTAATCAGCAACCGCGACCAGCTGCTGAGCGGGTCGCGTGATAAGCAGCACTCCCGCAGCCCCGAGCGCCTGTGCCGGGAGACGCTCTTTTACTGGCAAAGCGAGCTGCTCGGGCGCTGGCTGGAGGCGCACCACCGGGAGGCGCTGCGCGAGGAGATACGGGCCCCGCTCCGCGATGGCTCTCCTGCAGCGCGATTTACCCAGCGATTTGAGCTGGCTCCCAACGAAGCGATGGCAGCGGCGGGCGAGCAGATGCTGGCGGATGACCAGGCGCGGAAAACACCGTGTCCCGCAGACGCCCTCACCCGGGCACTGGAGACCAAAATCTATCCCGTGCTCGAGGACCCGCAGCAATCGCCGGCCTATCGCGAGTTGGTCCTGCGCCTGTTCCTGACCTATGCGCCCTCGATCGAGGAGGCGCGCCTGGCGAGGTGGGAGCCAGCAGGTGACGAGGCGTGGGCGCAACTGGTGGCGATGGTGCGGGAGGTGGCGCGCTTTGATGAGGAGCGCGCGCAGAATCGATTGGATAGGTAACGAAGTTCTAGACTCTCCTTAGCAGGATGGAAAGGGGAGACGGGGGCGGCTACGGCTGCTCGGTGGCAACGGTGTTGTGCAGCATCCCTATTCCGGTGATATCCACCACCACCTCGTCGCCGGGCTTTAAAAACTGCGGCGGGGTCGCTGCCATGCCGACACCGGGCGGCGTTCCGGTTAAAATCACCGTGCCGGGCAGGAGAGTCGTGCTCCCGCTCAAAAAAGCAATCAACTCGGCCACCGAAAAAATCATATCCCCGGTAAAAGATTCCTGCACGATCCGCCCATTCAAAATCGTGCGCAGCGGCAGAATCTGCGGATCCGGCACCGCATCAGCCGTGACGAGCATCGGCCCCAGCGGACAGAAGCTGTCGAAGCTCTTACCCTTGATCCACTGCCCGCCGCCGTAAACTTTTTGCCAGTCGCGAGCACTCACATCGTTGGCGCAGGTATATCCCAGCACGTATTCAAGTGCCTCCGCTGCGGAAACATTTTTGCACCGCTTCCCGATCACGACTGCGAGCTCGCCCTCATAATCCACTTGGTCGCTGTGTAAGTGGCGCGGTAGGATAATCGGCTGATCCGGATCCGCCACCGAAGTGATACTCTTAGTGAACACCACCGGATACTCGGGGATTGCGGTCCCCATCTCCGCCGCGTGCTTGCGGTAGTTCAAACCGATCCCGTAAATCTGGACGGGCTCAATCGGTGCCAGACGCCGCACCGGATCCAGTAACTCATCTGTCACCGTAAACTCAGCAAAAATATCACCCACGATCCGTCTGACGGCATGCTTCTCCTCGGCCCCATAGCAAACCTCGCCGCTGCTGTTCTTTACCCGCACAATATTCATAGCGGACAGCTTCCGCGATAAATGAAACACCGCAAATTTTTTCTTGCTACTCTGGCCGCGACGATCTTTAGTCCCGCCTCCCTAAGACGGAAGGGGGCGTAGCTCAGTTGGTTAGAGCGCATCCTTGACATGGATGAGGTCGCTGGTTCGACTCCAGTCGCTCCCACCATTCCGGCGCAGGGCATCTCCTCGTAGGGGAGGTGCTCGCGCCACCCGCGAATGTTCGAGGGCGTCTGGAAGTTCCCAAAATCTCCCCTACGCTCGCGGGCTTCCCAAAGGAAAGCCCCTACGATGTGAAGCCATTACGCATCACTTCTCCGGCGCGAGGAAGACACGAAAGCCGATGGTGTTACTCGCTGCGCCTGCCCGCGCATCTGCCCGCACCGCGCTGCGCACGCGCACGGCGAAGTCCTCCCAACTGCCGCCGCGCAGAGTATAGCGCTCGCCCCCCTGCCGCGGCTCGGGATCGGTCAACCTGCCACCCGGCAAGCGTGCACTATACGCATCAAGCGTCCACTCGCTCACGTTCCCATGCACATCATAGAGCCCGAAGGCATTGGGCGAATAACAGCCGACCGGCTCAGTGCCGTAGGTCTCGGCGACCCGCCGCCCCTCATCCAACTCCCGGGGATAAACCCCGCGAAAGTTGCCATACGAGGTATTCGCCGTTTCGCCGAAATGAAAAGGTGTCGTGCTCCCGCCCCGCGCCGCGTACTCCCATTCGGCCTCTGTCGGCAAGCGATACTCGTAGCCGTCCGGCAGCCTGCCAGCAGCGCGCTCCTGCTCCGTCAGTTTCCGACAAAAGGCCTGCGCTTGGTGCCATGTGACCATTTCGACTGGATGCCCGGTGCCGACAAACTCGGCGGGCATTTCACCCATCAGTGAGCGATAGGCCGCCTGCGTCACTTCAAAAATGCCCGCCCAAAAACCGTAGGTTAAAGTCACCTCGGTTTGCTCGCTTTCGTTGGGTAAGCGCCCTGGTTCCCGCATCGGGCTGCCCATGGAAAAGCTCCCCGGCGGGATCCACGCAAATCGCATGCCGAAATAGGGCACCGTCCAGTCCTCTTCCATTTTCGGCCCGGGAATCGGGACAGGATCGACCTCCCAGATCACCTCCTCCGTGGGATTCAGCTCAAAATTCCTCACCATAGTTAGGTAATCCTTGATGCGCAATTCTAATTCAGCCACTTCATAAGCTGGTAGCGTTATCTCATTATCCTGCAATAGAATCTCGTTTTGGTTCAGGCGGACACTCGGCTTCAGGCCCTCCGGCAGCAGCAGGCGCACCCTCCCGGGCCGCGGAGCCAGAGTAACTTGCAGCTGCTGGACATCGCGGTCCACCAGCGTGATTTCCCGCGAGGGCGCGACGTAGCGGGGGTGCTCCAGCCGGATGGTATAGACCCCTTCCGGGATGTGCTTTAACTCGGGCGAGCCGTAAGTGTAAATTCGATCACCCAGCACGATGGATGTCTCCTCCAACAGGGGTTTTGCTTGCTCGGTAGTTAGGCCCTCAAAGGAGGCCTCCAAGTGCAGCGCAGCAGATTTGGGCGTAAGCTCTCCCAAATCCAGCAGTCTATCCTGCCCGGGTTCGAGCTCAATTTGCTGCCCCATGGGACGATGGTTCTCGAGCCGGGCCTCCACAAGATATTGTTCGCTGGCCACCAGCTCTTCCAGCAGCAACGGCGATAGGCCCACTTTTTCATCATTAACGAAAATGCTGGCACCTGCTGGCGTGGTTCGAACCTCCAGGCTGGCAGGAAGCGGCGTGAGCGGTGCATCAATCGTAAACACTTCCCCAGAGCGTATTTCCTGATCCTGCAAAACAGTCGGCGCGTAGCCTTCCTTACTGATCACCACCGTATAGACGCCAGGCAATAGCCCCTGCTCCGGTGAGAAATTACCCTCGTCATCAGCCCAACCCAGCTTGAGCTCCTCGCCAGTTGCATCGATCGCCGAAATCTCCGCAGTCGACTCGGTGCGGATCTGAATGTCGCTCCATGCCGAAGACAGGTCAAAATACAACTTTTGCGGCGACTCCTGCGCCCCCGCTGGTATCGCAACCCGTTCGATTGCATCCATATGCCCGAGTGCACTGGCGCGGACTCTGTATTCGCCGGGAATTACCCGTAACTCGACCCGACCATTGTTGGTAATAAAGCTCTTGCCGGAACCCGGAAACTCGATTCTCGCGACTGGAGGCTGCACCAGCACCACCAGATGGGGCACTTGCCCCTCAGCGACCAACTGCGCCACTTCGCGCCGGTAGGTAGCTTCCTCGGTAAAGCTAACCTTCAGGAAAAATGCAGTGAGAGCGGTCAAAGTAACCCCAACAACACCGATAAGCGAAAGCCGGTAAATTCGCGCCGCCAACTCGCCGTGATCAAGAATGCGCTTCGGGACGGGGATCCGGTCGATCTGGCGCAGAATTAAACTGTGATTTGCAGATTCGGGCTGTTTATAAACTTCTTTCAGTGCCACCAGCGCCACGCGACAAGACTGAAAGCGCTGCTCCTGCTGCCGTTCCAGCAAACGCCCCAGAAATTGATCCCACTGCGGCGAAAAGCCTTCCACCAGCGAGGTGGGCTTTTGTAGATTGGTCGGGTCCGGTTTTTGCTTGGTCAACAGCCAATAGCCAATGGTCCCGACACAATAGAGATCCACTCGTGAATCTTCAGGTATCCCCGCCTTATACTCCGGGCTCATGACATCAAATGAGTTAAGCCGACCAAGCGTCTTGTTTGCGGCCAACGGAGAGACAGATGCCGATACGATGGCCTCAAACAACTCGTTGCCAAGCGCAGCCTTCACCCCAATCCCGAGCAAGCGAATGGATCCGTTTTCTTGAACCAGCACCATATCCGAGTCGATATCGCGATGATCGAGCCCATGCGAATGCACATAACCCAGCACGCCGAGCAACTCCGCCATAATACGGGTCGTTTTCTCCGGCCCCAGCCCCACCGAATCCGAACGGGCCTGAGGATTGAAATACTGACTTAGCGTCTGTCCCTCAACTGGTTCCAGCAAGAGGCAAAACCGCTCGTCTATTTCGACACAATCCAGGATTTTTGGGATCCCTTCGTGTTCACAGCCCTCGATCACCTTTTGTAAGCTTTTCAGCCGCTTGAGGAATTTGGTATCTTGGCGGGTTCGTTCGTGGAAGACGCCAACTGTCACGTCCCGCAGGTCCCGCACGCGCTGCATATGATAGTAGTTGACAATCAGACCAGCGCAAAAGCACCTCACCACCCGAAAATTACCAAAACTATCGCCCGGTTTGAGCACCCGGTGCTTAAGCTTCTCGCGGTGCTGCGCACTCTTTCCGAGCTCACCGGGCTGGGGTTCCTCGTAATCCATTTTTATCTAGCGCTCCCTCAAAAAAGAGACGACGTAATTAACAATCGCTTCCACCGAAGCAAGCTTACCTCTCCCCTCATAGCCGCAGGCCAGCATGCCCTGATCCGGATCAATGAAATGGTAACCACGCTCCATCAGGGTTTGAATGTTTGCTTGAGTGGCTGGGTGATCGAGCATCTTGCCATTCATAGCCGGGGCAATGACGACTGGTGCCCGCGTCGCCAAATGGATGGAAGAAAGTAAGTCCGGAGCCAAGCCGTTGGCCAACAGGGCAATGCAATGAGCTGTCGCCGGTGCCACCAGCAGCAAATCCGCACGGTCGGCTAGTTCGATATGCCCCGGCTGCCAGTCCTGCTCTTCAGCCCAAAGGTCGACCGAAACCGGATTGCGAGCCAGCGTCTGCAATGTGAGTGGGGCAATAAAACGCGTTGCGTTTGACGTCATCACCGGATAGACCTCAGCACCTGCTTCAGTCAAGCGACTGATTATATCGGCTGCCTTGAAGGCGGCAATCGAGCCAGTCACACCCAATATGATAGTGCGATCTCTTAGAGGTGTTTGATCCGTTTCCACAAGCTGCTAATGTGGGAGAATTTGACTCAACAAACAAGACTCAAGTAACACCCGGTTTTGAGATCGCTTGACAGTACACCGGGTGAGTCAATGCTCGTCCCACGCCATGCAAAAAGGTCGCATCACTAAATACCGCCCCTTCCCTCCAATCGAATTGCCGGACCGACAATGGCCCAGCAAGGTCATTGACCACAGTCCGATCTGGGCCAGTGTTGACCTGCGCGATGGCAATCAGGCCCTGGCAATCCCGATGAACGTCGAGGAGAAGCTGGAGATGTTCGCCCTCTTGGTCGATATCGGCTTCAAGGAAATTGAGGTCGGCTTTCCCTCTGCCAGTAATACAGAGTATGAATTTATCCGTCGCCTGGTCTCGGAAGAATGCATACCTGAGGATGTGACCTTGCAAGTCCTGGTCCAGGCTCGGGAGCATCTTATCCGCCGCACTTTCGAGAGCTTGGTCGGAGTGCCCTCGGCAATCGTGCACCTCTATAATTCAACCTCGCCGCTTCAGCGCCGCGTCACATTCGGCAAAAGTAAAGCGGAGATAAAGGCTATCGCCGTCGAAGGCACGCAACTCGTCAAGAGCCTCGTATCCACCATCCCCGGCACAAAGATCCGCCTCCAATACTCCCCCGAAAGTTTCTCCGACACCGAAGTGGATTACGCCCTCGAAGTCTGCGAGGCGGTTATGGACGCGTGGCAACCCACCGAGTCGGCGCCGATTATTCTGAACCTTCCCGCCACGGTCGAAATGGCCACCCCCAACATACACGCCGATCAGATCGAATGGTTTTGCCGCCACATGCAAGAACGGAATAAAGCGATCATCAGCCTGCATACACATAATGACCGGGGCACTGGTATCGCCGCTACCGAACTCGGCCTGATGGCCGGAGCCGACCGGGTAGAGGGCACCCTGTTTGGCAACGGTGAACGCACCGGTAATCTCGATATCGTCACCGTCGCACTCAACCTCTATACTCAAGGCGTGGATCCTGGCCTGGACTTCAGCAATCTGGCCGAGATTCGCTCGATCTACGAACGTGTCACCCGGATGTCGGTGCACGAGCGCCACCCCTACGCGGGCGATCTCGTCTTTACCGCCTTTTCCGGCTCACACCAGGATGCGATTAAGAAGGGGATGGACCTGCGCAAGAAGGAACAAGCCGAGCGCTTCGAAGTGCCTTACCTGCTGATCGATCCGCAGGATATCGGCCGCAACTACGAAGCGATCATCCGCATCAATAGCCAAAGTGGCAAAGGTGGCGTCGCCTACATCCTCGCCCAGGACTTCGGGCTCGAACTCCCCAAAGCCATGCACCCTGAAGTCGGAACTGTTGTCAACGAAGCCGCTGACAAACATGGTCGGGAGCTTAGTGCCGAGGAAGTCCACGCGGTTTTTAAGCAGGAATATGTCAACCTCGCGACCCCGCTGGAAATCCTCGCCATCGAGCGGGAGGACTTCTCCAAGGGCGGCGAAGTGCGCGTTGAGGCTGACATCTGCATTCGGGGTGAGACGATGAAAGTCGCAGGGACTGGCAACGGCCCGATCAGCGCCTTTGTCGATGCTCTCGACCAAAAAGGCTGGAAAAACTTCAACCTGCTCGATTACCGCCAACACTCCATCGGCGGCGGGTCAAAAACAAAAGCGGCCGCTTATATTCAGATCCGACACGAAGATGGCAAAACCTACTTTGGCTGCGGCATCGATCCGAATATAGAGCTCGCCGGTCTACGCGCGCTGGTCAGCGCGTTTAACCGTGCGTCTCAAGTTGCTCCAGAATGAACTCGCGCAAACTCGCCGGCTCGGGCTTCCCCTGGATAACCTGCTGCATCCCGTTGAGATGACAACGCTCCAATGAAACTTTGCTGCCTTCGGGCAGAAGGCCGATAATCGACTCCGGCTGTTTGATATTCCCCTCCAGCCGGATCTTTCTGGCAAAGTCGAGGGCTTCCGCCACATCTGCCATCCAAACAAAGATTAAATTATAATGCCGCCTCCGATAGGCCGTACTAGTCAGATTGAAGTCGAACGCGCGATGTGGCGCATAGCCTAACTTGCGTGCCGACACCACCAGCTGCTCGGTAGCGGCCTCCGGACCTACGATCAAGATATCACAAGGGTGAACGTTGGCGATGCGCTCAAGTGCCCTTGGTGGAGCGGGTGCCACATCCTCGTGAAAAAATTTATTGTCTAGCAATTTGGTGCGGATCACAAAACCGAATTCAGCGCCGCAGCCAGCGTCGCTATCCAACCAAATACGGCCGCCCATCGCATTCACCAGCCGCTTGCAAATAACCAAGCCCAGCCCCGTGCCCTCATACTTGCGCTTGGCAGAGGAATCCACCTGGCTAAAGGGCTCAAACAAGAGGTGCTGCTGCTCCTTCGAAATACCAATCCCCGAATCACGCACGCGCACCTCCAGGTATTCATGGTCCGGTTGATCCAGAAAACCAACCAGCGCGAGCGGATCAGGTCGCCGCTCCGCCGGCAACTCAGCAATGATCGACCGCCCAACCCTGATCTCGACCCCCCCTCGCTCCGTAAACTTTAGCGCATTCGACAGTAGGTTTTGCACGATCTGCCGCAGGCGGGACATATCTCCCATCGCGTAGCCGGGCAGTGTTGCATCGTATTCGAGTTTAAGCGTCAGCGCCTTCTCCCGCGCCCGGATACTAAAGAGCTTGATGCAATCCTCGAAGAGTTCGCGTATCGGGTATTCCTGGACCTCCAAGTCGAAATGACCGGCTTCAATTCTGGAAAAGTCCAGCAGATCATTAACCAGAAAAAGTAGGCTCTTTCCACTGGTATGGATCGTCTGGGCCAAATCCAGCTCCTCCTCATCCAATTCACTTTCCGCCAGAAAACTCGATAGCCCAATGATCGCATTCAGAGGTGTCCGAATTTCGTGCGAAATCGAGGCGATAAAGTGGCTCTTGGCCGCGTCGGCAACCTCGGCGGCCTCTTTTGCCTGCTTCAGGTCCAGCTCAATCGCTTTCTGGTCAGAAATATCCTGGGTCGTACCCATGACCCGTTTCGGAGAACCATCGGGCTGATGCTCCACCACCCGAGCCCGACAATTGACCCACATATAGCTGCCATCAGCATTGCGGACACGACAGTCTAGCTTGAGCATGCCCTTGCTGTCTTTGTAATACGCCTCGTAGGCAGCATTCACGCGCGCCTCGTCGTCCGGATGCAATCTTTCCCGCCAAAACTGAGCAGGCGTTAAAGGAGAATCCGAAGCCATCCCCAGCAACTGCCGCCAGTTCGAATCACAGCTCAATTTCTTCGTATCGAATTCAATACTCCAGAAACCGATGCAGGCATCTCCCATCGCCAGGCTGAGGTTGTTCTGGCTCTCCTCGAAGCGCTGGTCGCGTTTGCGAACGGCGGTGGTATCCACCAGCAGGGACAGTGTGCCAAATTCCTGCAGATGATCGATGTAAAGCCGTAAACTCAACCAATTCAAGGCACAGAGTTGCCCTTTATTGTCCTTCAGTTCGATGGGGCGGTAGCGCACCATGTCACCATCTGAATGGAGCACTTGCTCAAGTTCGGATTCCCAGTTCTCACCCAAATCAACAGGTGCATTGTTAGTGCACGACTCGAGTATTTGCTTGCTACTAATCCCAGAGAAATCAGCCCAACGTTGGTTCACAAAAACAGTCTGCCCCCCGCGCGAACGCACCCATACCCCGATCGGTAGCGAGTCCAAAACCTGCCGCTGCATATTCTCCCGCTGTTCAGCGAGATCACTTTTGCGCACGTGAAAGCTCACAACCGAAGAAGCACAGAACGAAAAGAAATAGACCAACAGCACTAAACCTACACCCAAGAAGATGCCCTCTTCGGGAAGCATTCCCCAGCCTAAGCCATAGCCGACCCAGAACGTCGAAGCTGCAATCACCCCGGAGGCAATCGCCCCAGCCAAGCGAAAACGCAGCCCCGCTAAAACAGCCAACCCGACCGCAAGCGGTGCCAGCAACATACCACTTTCCGTAATTTCTCCCGTGAGTTGGAGGCACAACGCCATCGCCGCTGCGAGTGCAATGTAAATCAAGACGCCTTCAAAATGTCCGAAGAGAGCAAAATAGCCACGGTCATCTCGTTGGCCGAAAATTTGGGTTTTAGACATTAAGCTGAAAAAAGATCAGGAAATCCGGGCAACATTCACAGAGGAAGGTATCGTATTATAAATTTTCAGGAGAGACATTTTATCGCCATTTTTTGGCAAACCTCCCCCTGATCATTGGGGCGTTCAATAATCCCTTCGAAGGCATCAGCAAAGGCAAGCTGGAAATCGATTAGCTTCTTCAACGGCACCCTGCCCGCTGTCTCCGCCAGACGACCGAGATACCAGGGGTTTTGGGTGAAGACGTTTAAATTGCTCTTCTCGGCATTCTCCCCGAAGTGTTGCCCGTAAGTACGCGCCGCAGCTTCCAGGTCAGACTTCGAAATGCCGCGACCGCCCAGGCGAATCGCACCGGCATCCAGCAGCACCCGCAACTGGATCATCAGACGGTTCCGCCCCTGCAGGCTGCCAAGCAGTGGACGCGCCTCATTGTTGGTAAAGAAGTGCCGTCGTAAGGCATCGAGCGTCCAGTCCAATTTGAGCGAGAAAAAAGCGTCAGTTGCCTCAAAGAAATCACCCTCACCAAAGTTCGGCACCAGCGCGTTGACCAATTTCTCGTCCACCGCCTCACCGCTACCCGCAACGAAGGTGCATAGCTTGCGCGCCTCCTCCACGATCAACCGTGTGTTGCCATTAACCTTGCCTATCAGGAGTTGCAACGCGTCTGGCATCATCGAGACACCCGCCTTCCCACACTCTTCCTTGATTAAACGAACACAGGTCTGCGCAGTATCCTTCCCCTCTGCAATCAGCGTAAAGTCCGCCGCCTGTTGAACCCACTTGTAAAAACTACGCACCTTGTAAACTGGCTGAGCTGTGATCAAAACGCCCACAGCGTCTGGGTCGACACCCCCCAGTGTTGATTTTAGGCTTTCCAGTAAATCCAGGGTCCCCTGCGCGTTCCCCGTCTGGCTGTTTGCCAGAAAGTTCACATTCTTCAACCAGACTACCTTGCGCCCGCCAAAAAGTGAAAGCGTCTGCACTGCGGCCGTAAACCGGTTGATCGCTTCCTCCACCTCCGCGACATTTCCCGCACGACCATCCACCACCTCTTTGGAGAGTTCGTCCGTCAAATCCTTCGTTTCCGCCGTAAACCACGCCTTGCCCCGCTCCGAAACAAGAAAATCATCGTCACCACAAATAAATGTAAAAGGCTTAACTGGCATCAAACTACGAAATTGCCAAGTCATTTGCCCCAGCGCAAGACGGAAGCCAAGACAAGTGAGGGCACAAAAAAGCTGCGGCCTTCCGAAGACGACCGCAGCTAAATGGCGGGATAGACGGGACTTGAACCCGCGGCCTCCTGCGTGACAGGCAGGCGCTCTAACCAACTGAGCTACTACCCCAGAAATTGGGAAAACGCAGACAGTAGGATTTGAGCTTTTCATGTCAAGCGGTGTTTTTCGCATTTTTGCCGGGCCCCAGGGCTTTTTCATTTGGAGCCAGAAGTCGTTGATTCCCTGTGTCTTTTCTCAAATCTTAAATTTTCCATCTCAAATGCATTTTCATGCGGCGCTCAGCCGCCAAATGAAAATGCCCTGTGCAGGGCCCGCTCTTTCAGCTTCAACAACGCACCCGCCCGCACAAAAATCTCACCCTTGGCGGCGTGGCAGCGGCTTCCTCCATTACGCGCATCACCCGCTCCAGACCCAGACCAGCCAGTCCCAAGAACCCTCCCCGCTTAGGTCTTACCTGCTACCGTCCTTCAACATTCTGACTCGGCGATGAGGTTGGGGAAACTGTAGCGTGATAGCGGTGCCCACATCCTTGCGAGACTCGATACTAATTTGACCGCCGTGTTCGCGCATAATTCGCTGCACGATCATCATACCCAGTCCGTACCCATCGATTTTGGTGGTGTAATAAGCTTGGAAAACCTTCGAAAGCTCTTCCTCGGAAATACCGGACCCGGTATCGGAAAACTGAAGATAAACAAAGTCATCATCCTTGCGGGCCAAAATGGTGAGTTGGCCGCCGGGTTGCATCGCCTCCATCGCGTTTTTCACCAGATTGAAGAAGACCTGCTTAAGTTGCCCCCGGTCCCCGAGAACAAATGGAATGTCATCACTAACCTCGATATTCACCTCTAATGCACGGTCGCTCAACTCCGCTTCTTGAACACGGAGCACTTCCTCCACTAATTCGACCAGTTCCAGCTCGTTTAACTCCGGTTTCTGCGGGCGGACGGCCTCGAGGAAGTGGGTGATGATACCATCGAGCCTTTGCACTTCGCCCTGACAGACATGCAGCGACTCGGCGAGTTGGTCACCCGCCCCATCCAACGCGATTTTCTTAAGTTGCCGCTCGATCAACTGCAGATGAATGGTGAGAGAATTCAGGGGATTGCCCAGCTCGTGAGCCACCCCGGCGGCGAGGCGAACAATCGAAGAAGTCCGTTCGCTCTCAATTAATTCCTCCATCGAGACCTTATCCTCGGTCAGATCCGAGATGACGATGACATAGCCACCGCTGTCGTCATGACCGACCTGAGCATCAATCGGCACCATATAGAGCCGAACGATACGATGTTCCGGGTAGCTCAATTCCAACTCGCGAGAAAAAACCGGAGAAACTACCCGACCCGCGGAGGCTTCCGGTTGGAGTGACTTTGCCAAGTCCGGCACCATTTTCCACAGCCGTGTGACGCCAATATCCGCGTTTTTCAAACCGATCATCGTGAGTCCGGCCTCGTTGGCATATTGCACCACACCGTCCGAATCGATAACCAGGATACCGTCATGAATAGTATTAAACACGGTCTCCTGCATTTTGCGCTCACGCGCAAGGCGCTGCACCAGGATACCGAGATTGACGGAATCGAGGTCTTCGATTCGTCCAAGTATCTTATCAAGACCGCTATTTTTCATCGTAGGCTTTAGGGCGCGATTTATCTATAGAATAGAGTTGTGAGGATTAGATCAATCCTGGATAGAAGCCAGCTCTATTCACGGCATGCATTTTTTACCTGGGTTGATTTTGCTTTTAATTGTGACCCTATCTCGCCCTTGCCTCACCCGAACACCCGCTTTCTCACGCCCTGAATGGTCGCCAAGCCCTGCCAATCGGCCCCGCGCATCAGAGACACCTTCGGCGGATACTTGCGTCCCTTCTCCCGCTGCCAGGATTCCACAAAGCCGCGCACAAATTCCTGGCTGCCCAGAATCGCCCCATCGGTAAAGTAACGCACCCGGCAGCGCAGCACCGTCGCCCGCGGCAACAGCGCCTTCTCCTGCTCCAGCACCTGCAAGGCCTTCGCCCGCTCCGCTTCCGAAAGCCCCGGCTGTCCCGCCCGCTTACCAAAGATCA
>PXBU01000425.1 GCA_003566795.1 Puniceicoccaceae bacterium
AGAATTCATCGAAGACCCAAAAACAAAGAAATTTTGACGCAATTTGACAAGAACAAAAACAAAATTCCGCCCATAAGTATTATTGTTTTTATAATTTTTCGTATAAGCAATTCTATAAAATTCTATTGGACAATAACTTATAAAAATAAACATGAATCCGGCCCAAACATGATCTGGTAAATTCGTCTTTTTTCGGTCTTATTTTGATTGCAAAGCCACTCGGGTATTTGCCAAATTCGCCTCTCACATCACAAACACCAACCAACAGCTTAACCATGGCAAAAGAAATACAGGACACTCTCGCACTCACTCTCGGCATGCTCACGCTGCGTATCTGGCTCGGCATCCGCGCACTGCAATCAGGCATTGAAAAGTTTGCGGGATCCGGAACCACCGCATCGGCGGTCAATATTGATGGTGCTCCCAACGAGTATGGGCTGACCCAATCCTCCTCCGTCAAGGAATACGCATTTTCCAATTACCAAGGCGTGCCGGAAGCGATGGCGGCTTCATTCCAGGGAGAGCCCCTCATTCCCGACTTTGCCCTGAGTCTGTATAACTGGATTTTGGGACCGGCCCTGCTGATCCTCGGCCTCACCCTGCTGATCGGTATCGCCACGCGCTACACGCTCTTTGCCATGGGTCTCCTTTACACCAGTTTAACCTTCGGTTTGATTCTGCTCGGACAGGACGCTGGTATCGCCTGGCTGGGCACGCACATTCTCCTGATTGTCGCAGCACTTGCGCTGGCGAAACATAATCGCTTCGAAGTGTTGAAAAAGTGGTAGAAACCGATTCAACTAAAGTTATCATGAATACTGATATCACTTCCAAGCTAACGCGCCGTAACTTCATCGGCAAATCTTCCGTCGGGGCAGGCCTGCTCCTCGGCGCTCCTTCCATCATTAAGGCCAGCACGGCTGCCGCCCCTTCCGACGAGATTCGGATTGGTTTCATCGGCTGCGGACTCCAGCAGGGCGTGCTCTACGATTCGATTGTTAACATCCCCGGCGTTCGTCCGGTGGCTGTGTGCGACATCATGCAGAATCGTCGGCGGGCTGCTTTTGGTCGGATCCGCTCCCGCTACGGCAACGAGCCCAACCGCTACATTGATGCGGCGGAAATGCTGGAAAAGGAACAGGGCAACATGGAGGCTGTTTTTGTGTCGTCTCCTGACTTTTGGCACGCCCCGCACACCATCATGGCACTCGAGGCAGGCTATGATGTGTATTGCGAAAAAATGATGTCGCACGACATTAACGAGGCGCGCGAGATGGTGGCTGCCATGGACCGCACCGGTAAGCTTTGCCAAATTGGCCATCAGCGCCGCAGCAATCCCCGCTACCGCTACGTGCTGAATGAGCTGATGCACCGGCACAATGTCTTCGGGCCGATCATTAACATGAACGGCCAGTGGAACCGTGCGCTGAGCTCTTCGCAACCCATCTCGGTGCGCCCGACACTGCTCCCTGATGGTGAGACGCTACGTCGTTACGGCTTCGATGGTGGTGCTGAGAAAAATCTCTCTGAAGACGAGTTGCGTTACCGCTTCCTCAACTGGCGCTTCTACAAGGCGCTCTCCGGTGGCCCCATCTCCGACCTGGGTGCCCACCAGATCGATATCTTCAACTGGTTCATGGGCACCAAGCCCAAGTCAGTGAAAGCCTCGGGTGGTCGCGGATACTTCCATGACCGTGAGCACTTCGATAGCGTGATGTGTCTCTTCGATTTCGATACACCGGAGGGCACTCGACGAGCCTTCTATCAGGTGCTCACCACCACCAGTGCCGGCGGTGGCTACTTCGAGTCCTTCATGGGCACGCAAGGCACGCTGGAGATCTCCGAGCGCGAGGCCTACACCAATATCTGGAAGGAAGGCGCCGCTGATAACGACGCAATCTGGGATGAAATGGTGGCCCGTGGCTTCCTAATCAAGCAGGCTTCCGGTATGGCGGCCGGTGGCTCCGATGCCATCGCCTCCTACGAATCGGCACCGCCCGACCAGTATGCGCTGCCCGGCGGGCTCGATAAGCCACCCCACCAGCCACACATCGAGAACTTCTTCAACGCTATGCGCGGCAAGGACGAATTGACTTGCGATGCGCGCCATGCCTTGGAATCTGAAGCTCCGATTTTCTGGGTCAACCCAGCGGCAGAATCGCAGGAGACCATCCACTTCACTGAAGAACACTTACACACCTAATCAAACTATGAAACAAATCCAATTATCCATCCTGGCAGCAGGAGCTTTACTTTTCGCCGCTTGCGGCGACAACGGCGAAGGCTCTTCACGTTCGGTTTCCGGTCCGAGCATGACGCTCACAACGGAGATTCCACCAGAGCTGATTGAAGGCACACCACAGCCGATCAACGTGCCCAATTTGCAAGCGGCACCCAACCGGGCACCCACGCTCGAAGTTCCCGAAGGCACCCGTTTGCTCTCACTGGGCAAGCCTGTGGATGCATCAGACGACTTCCCCATCATCGGTGAGCTGGAGTATATCACCGATGGCGACAAGCAGGCGGGCGAAGGTTATTTCGTCGAACTGATGGACGGTTTGCAGTGGGTGCAGATTGATCTGGAAGACAGCTACGAGTTGCACGCAGTTTGGGTGTGGCACTACCACTCACAAGCGCGTGCCTACCACGACGTGATCGTCCAGCTCTCCAATGACCCCGAGTTTGAGACTGGTGTGACCACCATCTTCAATAACGACTACGACAATTCGGCTGGTTTGGGTCGTGGTTCGGATCGCCCCTACGTGGAATCACGTTTCGGTAAGTTGATCGACGCCCAGGGTACCAATGCCCGCTACGTGCGCCTTTACAGCAACGGTAACACTTCGAACGACATGAATCACTACATCGAAGTCGAAGTTTACGGCCTCGATCTTTAACCGTCGTTCACGCACCAATTTTGAGGACTTAAATCGATACCGATAGCATGCCTTTCTTTTG
>PXBU01000153.1 GCA_003566795.1 Puniceicoccaceae bacterium
TGCACTTTCCAGTTCACTCCCGCGATGCCAATGCCATTGTCGCCCACCGCGCCAATCGTGCCGGCAACATGGGTTCCGTGCCCCTGGTCGTCCATCGGATCCCCGCTGGTGATTGCGCCGCTGCCACCTGTCCAGCGAGCACCGTGAATATCCCCGAAGGTCGGATTCGGGTTGACCCACATGTTTTCCTCCAGGTCGGGGTGGTTGTAGTCAATGCCGGTATCGATCACGGCAACGATCACCTCCGACTTGCCGGTGGTGACCGCCCAGGCATTCAGGGCCTCAATATCCGCGCCCGGGGTTCCGCCGGTTTGCCCGGTGTTGTGCAATCCCCATAGCTCACCGAACTGCGGATCATCCGGTTCTTGCGAAATTTGCAGCAGGTAGTTCGGCTCGACATACGCCACCTCCGGCCGCGCGCGATAGTCCGCCATTAACTTGTACAAATCCTGGCCCTCCGGGACCTGCATCACGTCAATCGCAGCCAGGCGGTAGGCATGCAGCCGCTGCACGCCCATCGCCGAATGCACCGCCACCCGGTCCTCCGCCTTTTTAAACTCTCCTGATGTGAATCCAACCAGGAAGGTGTCCGGATCATATGCGGCATTATTGTCAGCAGCCTTGCCCTTCTGTGCAAGCGGCTCGCTCGCAAGCGGCTCGTTCGCAAGCGTTTGGCTCGCAAGCGTTTGGCTGACTTTTTGATTATCCGAGGAAATGCCCACGTCCGCACCCGTATTCCACGTGAAGTAAATGTCCCCGACGATCAAATCGTGGGTGTCGTCGACGTTGTGTAAGGTGATGTGCTCCACCCGGTCCTGGCCGACCAGCAACTGTCCGAAAGGCATTTGCCGGTCGTCAATCAGCGGAATCGAGTCTTCCACCACCAGTTCACCGGGTATCGGCAACACCGTTAGGGAGATCTCCCTTTCACCGGTGCGCTCGGTCATCAAGTTGGTGAACACCAGCGTATCGGCATAGGCATCCGGCTCCAGCGCTGCGGCCGCTGTGGTCAGATTTACCGTCACCTCGATTGACTCGCCCGGGGTCAGGGTGCCGCTGGCGGGAGTTGCTTCCAGCCAGGTCACCGACCAATCCGCCGTCCAGTCCAGCGCACTGTCCCCGGCGTTGGTCAGCGTGTAAACCTTGGAGGAAGGATCGAAGGGGCCGCCCTCGTAACCCGAGGCAACAAAATTCCCGGCGGGGATGAGCCGCAGATCGTCCGCCGGAACCCATTCCACGTCGGCCACCCAGCCGGCGTCCTGGCCCAGCGAGATGCTGAAGTCCTTGATATAACGCCAGCGCAGGATATTCGTACCCTCGCCCTCTACGGTGAAGCTCTTTTGCTCCCAATCCACCTCGCCCGAAATTCGGTCCTGGCGCGCTCCGTTGATATAAAACTCCAGGAAATCGAAGTGCGCTTCGGAGGAGACTTTCCACCAAAAGCTCAACACGCCCGGGCCCTCGACCTCGGTCTCCAACCAGGTTTGCTGATTATGCGTGATTGAGCCGCTTTGTGCGGCGACGCCACCGTCGGGTGTCACCACTCCCTGGCCGAACCACGCCGCGTTGCCGATCGACGTCACTGTCCAGTCCGGCTGCCCGATGGCCTGGGGCAGTGGGACCCTGATTTCCAGCCCGGCCGCTCGCTCGCGCACCGAGTTTGAGCTCAGATTCTCGAATACAAATGTGCTGGCGTATTGCCCCGGTGGAAGCTCTGCGGCCTCCGCAGACATGCCCACTGTTACTTCGACCGACTCCCCCGCGTGCAGCGTGCCGCCGGCGGGAGTCGCCTCCAGCCAGGCAGCTGCCGAGCCCGCCGACCAGTCGAACGCGTCGAGACCGACGTTGTTCAGCGTATAGACCTTTGAGGGCGGATCGAAGGGGCCGCCCACGAAACCAGTAGACACGAGATCACCGGTCGGAGACACCGTCAGGTAGTCCGCGTATGCCGTTCCGCTCAAGGCCACTTCCGCCACCGGCTCGTCGAGATCGTTGCTCTCAATCACCACGGTTCCGGAATACAATTGTTCGCGTGACGGCGCAAAGCGTACATCAACGGTCACCGACTCGCCGGGCGCGATGGAAAACGGAAACGACGGCAAGTTTTCCAGCATAAAAGGCGGATCCGCCCGCAACAGAGCGTTGGCGGCATTCAGACGCCCGCCCGAGATCACCCGATCCTCCCATTGTGGCAGCTGATCCACTCCGTCAAGCAACCAACGTTTCAGGTCCGCATACGACGCCCCCGGGTGCAGCCCGAGCAGCAAGCTTGCCACGCCCGCCACATGGGGTGCCGCCATCGAGGTTCCGTTATTCGCCCCGTAGCTGCCCCCCGGCAAGGTGCTCAGAATGCTGCTGCCAGGTGCCGCCAAATGGGCAGTCGTCAGCCCCCAGTTGCTGAACGAGGAGCGATTATCATTATGATCGCTGCTGGCCACCGAAATAATGTTCGGCGAGTTGTAATTGGCCGGGTAAGTTGGCAGAGCATCATTGTCCCTATTGTTATTACCCGCCGCCGCCACGAACAGTTGATTGTTCGCCGCTGCGAGATCAATCATGTCTTTCAAGGCCTGCGAATAAGGGGCACCGCCCCAGGAATTATTCGTGATATGCGCCCCTTGCTCGATCGCGTATTCGATCGCGGCAATCGCGTCGGCGGTCGCTCCGCTGCCCTGGGAGTTCAGGAATTTCAGTGCCATCAGCCGCACGTTCTGGTTCACGCCCACCACGCCAATGCCATTGTTGCCCACCGCGCCAATCGTGCCGGCGACGTGGGTGCCGTGCCCCTGGTCGTCCATCGGATCCCCGCTGGTGACTGAGCCGTTGCCACTCACCCAGGTTGCGCCATGAACGTCACCGAAGGTCGGATTCGGGTTGACCCACATGTTGGCGGCCAGATCCGGGTGCGTGTAGTCGATGCCAGTGTCGATCACCGCAACAATCACATCCGAA
>PXBU01000238.1 GCA_003566795.1 Puniceicoccaceae bacterium
CATGTCCAACCTTCGCGATATCCGCCGCCGCATCAAGTCGGTCAAAAATACCCGGCAGATCACGCGTGCGATGCAGCTCGTTTCCTCCTCCAAGATGAAGCGGGCGCAGGACTCCGCCATGGCGGGTCGGCCCTACGCGCTGCTGTTGGCCAATCTGCTGGATGCGGTTGGTGAAAAGCTGGAGCTGGGCGGTGGTTCGATCAAGCACCCCTTCTTCGAGAAGCGTGAGGTGAGAACCCGTGGCATCGTGGTGCTCTCCACCGAGAAAGGTCTCTGCGGACCGCTCAATACCAACCTCTTCCGTAAAATTAACCTCGAAATTAAGGGGGATGCGAAGTTTGTCACCATCGGTCGCAAGGCCACGCAATACATCTCACGGACCAAACGCGACCTGATTGCTGATTTCACGATTTCCGACAAGGCGGCATTCACCGAGTTGCGGCCGATGCTCAAGCTGATCATCGATTGTTACCTGAAAGGTGAGATCGATACCATCGAAGTCGCCTATCCCAGCTTCGTGAATGTCCTGGTCCAGGAGCCCGTCATTCAGCCCCTGCTCCCGATCATTGATTTGCGGGAAGTGCTGGAACAGCTGAGAAAACGGGTCAAAGGCTCGGATGGTCTCTTTGACGCCCGCAGTGATGTGCGCGAGATGAAGTTCGAGCCGTCCCCAGCAGAAGTCCTCGAAGAGCTCCCGGAGCTCTACGTGGACGTCATGATCCACCAACTTGTCCTCGAAAGCCGCGCCGCTGAATACAGCGCACGGATGGTCGCGATGAAAGCGGCCACCGATAATGCCTCCAACCTCGTCGACGATCTCACTCTCGATTATAACAAAGCCCGCCAGGCGGCGATCACGCAGGAAATCCTCGAAATTGCCTCCGCCGCCGCAAACTAGTCGTTTATTTTAACCAAAACTTCCAACCAACAACTCCTCTATCATGAGCACTCCAACCGGTAAAATCGTTCAAGTCATCGGCGCCGTCGTCGACGCCAAGTTCCCTGCGGACGGCGTGCCCGACATCCTCGACGCAATCACCATCGACTTCGAGCTTAGTGGCCAAGCCAAGAGGCTGACCCTTGAAGTGCAACAGCACTTGGGCGAGGGTGTTGTCCGTGCGGTCGCCATGTCCTCGACCGATGGTCTCAAGCGGGGCATGGAGGTCGTCGGCACGGGTGATGCGATTTCCGTCCCGGTGGGCGATGCTGTGCTCGGGCGCATTTTCAATGTTACTGGCGATACAGTCGATGAGAAGGGTCCTGTCGCTACCGAGGAGCGGCGCGGTATTCACCGCATGCCCCCCGAATTGATCGACCAGGCGACGGAAGCCGAGATCCTCGAAACCAGGATCAAAGTGATCGACCTCATCTGTCCGTTTACCAAAGGCGGTAAGGTCGGCGCCTTCGGGGGTGCCGGTGTTGGCAAGACCGTTGTCATCATGGAGTTGATCAACAACATCGCCAAGGCCCACGGGGGTTATTCCGTATTCGCCGGTGTCGGTGAGCGCTCCCGTGAGGGGAATGACCTTTATCACGAGATGTCCGATGCGGGCGTCATCGACCAGGAGAATATTGCAAACTCCAAAGTGGCGCTGGTTTACGGTCAGATGAATGAGCCCCCCGGTGCCCGGATGCGGGTGGCACTCTCGGGCTTGACCATGGCCGAGTATTTCCGCGACGAAAAGAATCAGGACGTGCTGCTCTTCGTCGATAATATCTTCCGTTTCTCGCAAGCCGGCGCCGAAGTTTCGGCCTTGCTCGGGCGCTCCCCCTCTGCGGTGGGTTACCAGCCGACGCTGGCTGCGGAGATGGGGAATCTGCAAGAGCGGATTACTTCGACCAAGAAGGGCTCCATCACTTCTTTCCAGGCGGTTTACGTGCCGGCTGACGACTTGACCGACCCGGCCCCGGCCAACACCTTCGCCCACCTCGATTCGACCATCGTGCTGGAGCGCTCCATCGCCGAGCTGGGTATCTATCCCGCCGTCGATCCGCTTTCGTCGATTTCCAATGCGCTCGACCCCGCCATCGTCGGCGAGGAGCACTACCAAGTCGCCCGTGGCGTGCAGAACGTGCTCCAGCGTTACAAAGATTTGCAGGATATTATCGCGATTCTCGGCCTCGACGAGCTCTCGCCCGAGGACAAGCAAGCCGTCTATCGCGCCCGTAAAGTACAGAAGTTCCTCTCTCAGCCCTTCTTTGTGGCCGAGGTCTTCACCGGCACGCCGGGGCAATACGTCTCGATTCAGGATACCATCAAAGGCTTTAAGATGATCCTCGACGGCGAGTGCGACGACCTCGCTGAGAACGATCTCTACATGAAGGGTTCCATTGATATGGCTCTCGAAGCCTCGGCAAAGTAAGCGCAGAATGCGAAGACCTGAAACCTAAGACTTGAGACCTGAAGGATACACCTTTCCATTTCCCACACTTCCCATCAAATGTCGCTGACGCTCGAAATCATCACTCCTGACGAAAAGGTCCTCTCCACCGAGGCCGATCAGGTGGTATTGCCCACCGAGTCCGGCGAAACCGGGATCCTCCCTGGGCACGTGCCCTTGGTGACCAAGGTCAAGGTCGGCGAACTCAAGGTGCTCAAGGGTGGACATACCGAATATATCGCGGTGGACCGCGGCTTTGCCAAAGTGATGGGCGACACCGTCTCCGTGCTCACAGAAGCGGCCATCGATGTGAAGGAGATCGACCTCGCCGAAGTCGAGTCCGCCCAAAACCGGGCCGAGCAAGCTCTCAAGCAGGCCGAAGCCGATGGGATCGATCCGGATGAGCTGGAGCGCCTGGAAAAGAATATCCAGTTCCTTATTGCTCAGAAGTTGAGCAAGGGGCGCCGGCGGTAGCGGCACCGCTTGCCCAAAACCATCGCCTGAACGGCGATGGTGCCATGCGCAAGCGCAGGCCCCACTGGCCATTCCGTAGGGGTGGTGCTCGCGCCA
>PXBU01000383.1 GCA_003566795.1 Puniceicoccaceae bacterium
CGCGGTCCAGACGGAGCTGGACCCTCCCATGTCCTGCGGTGTGGTCGATCCCGCCTCTGCCTACGCGGTCCAGACGGAGCTGGACCCTCCCGTGGCGTGGTGGCACAGTAAATTTGTGACGGTGCGCAACCACTCAGGACTCGCGTGTGATCGAGGGCTTTTGCGTGCGGGGCAGACAAATCCGAGCGGCGGCCTGCTCGAAATCCTCTTTGCCGGATAGGATGTCGATCTCCAGGCGGAGGTAGTAGATCGGGATCGGGGCCTTGATATCCTCAAAGAGACGGACGGCATCCTTCTCAGTGGTGACAATCATGTCGAGATCGAGGTGGCTGACCCGCTCATAGAGGCTTTCGATCTCGCCCCGGGTAAAGCGGTGGTGGTCGAGAAAACGCTGATTATAGCGAATCTCAGCCCCAAACTCGCGCAGCATTTTTTCAAAGCTCTCGGGCGAGGCGATACCGCTGAAGGCGGCGATGTGTGCCCCTTGGAGCGCGTCGAGCGAGAGTTCCTCCCCGCTGTCGACAGCCTTCAGGTATTGTGGCTTGTGGGCACACTCGATGATCTCTGCCTTGGGGTTGTTCTCGCGGATCAGTTCGAGCAGGGCCTCGTCGCGCACACCGTCGGATTTGGTCAAAAAGATATAGCTGGCACGATTGAGATGCTTGACCGGCTCGCGCAGGATGCCGCGCGGCAGCAGGTGCTGGTTCCCAAAGGGATTGCTCTTATCGACGAGCAAGAGGTTCAGCTTGCCCTTGAGCGGGAGGTATTGCAGGCCGTCGTCGAGGATCAGCGTGTCGCAGCCGAATTTACGAATGGCGAAGGACCCTGCCTTGACCCGGTTCTTATCACAGAGCACCACCACGCCGGGGAGGTTGCGCGCCAGCATGTACGGCTCGTCACCTGCCACCTCGGAGTTGAGCAGCACCTGCTGGCCGTCACTCACGATTTTGGGTGGCGACTCCTCCCCATGGGTGAGCTTGCGCCAGAGTTTCTTCGGCAGGGGCTCTTTCTTACTCTTGTAGCCGCGGCTGAGGATGGCCACTTTGCGTCCCCGTTCGTTCAAAATGCGGGCAAATTTCTCCACCACCGGCGTCTTACCAGTGCCCCCCACGGTCAGGTTGCCCACCACCACCACCAGGCAGCCGAGTGGCTTATTGCGCAAAATGCGATGCTCGTAGAGATAGTAGCGCAACTGGACGGCCCCGCTGAAAAGAAAGGACAGCCCATACAGGCAGCTCGCCATCCATTCCGCCGCCCGCCCATGCCGCCGATCGTAGATCACATCCACCGTGAATTGGGTGAAATCATCGACCCAACGGATAATTTTCTGGCGGTAATGGTGAAGTCTTGGCATTGAGAATTTAACTACTTAAACGGAGTCCAAGACATTTTGAAGATCAGAAAGAAGATTGACGCCAGTATTAATCGCGGCTTTCTACGCAAAAATTGAATAGCCTCCGTAAAACGCGGAGGCTTTGCCGCTTATACCGCCTGTTGCCGCAAATAGACACATGAAATACCTAATTATTGCCGAAAAACCCTCCGTCGCAACCGACTTGTCCAAGGCACTGGCCAGCAAGCTCGGGAAGTTCACCAAAAAGGGGAAGTCGCGGGACGCCCAGTATTTCGAGAATGACCAAGCGGCGATTACCTCGGCGGTGGGCCATTTGGTCGAACTGAAGATGCCCACCGGCCCGAATGGCAAAAACCTGCCTTGGAAATTCGAGGTGTTGCCGGCGATTCCAGAGAAATTCGAGTTGCAGCCAATCGAAAAGACTCAGGGTCGGCTCAAACATATTCTGAGCCTGGCCAAGAAAAAAGAGTTTGATGTGATTGTGAACGCCTGCGACGCCGGGCGCTAGGGGGAGCTTATCTTCCAGTATATTATGGATATCGGTAATATCCAAAAGCCGGTCAAGCGGCTCTGGATGCAGTCCATGACCACCGGCGCGATCAAGGAGGCATGGGATCAGCTGCGGGCGGGCGAGGAGATGCAGAATCTGGCCGACGCCGCCAAGTGCCGCTCGGAGTCAGACTGGCTGGTCGGGCTCAACTCCACCCGGGCCCTCACTTGTTTTCGCTCCCGCCATGGCGGCTTCAATATTACTGCCGCCGGTCGCGTCCAGACCCCCACCCTCGCCATCCTCGCCAAACGCGAGCGCGAGATCCAGGCCTTCAAGCCGGAGGACTACTGGGAGGTGCACGGCGACTTCGCGGTGGCCAAGGGCAACTACCCCGGCAAGTGGATCGACCCCAAGTTCAAAAAGAATCCGGACCAGCCGCACGGGCGCGCCGAGCGCATCTGGGATAAAGCGACCGCAGAGGCCATTCAGGCCCGCTGCGATGGCAAGACCGGCGTGGTGACGGAGGAGAAAAAGCCGACCAAGCAAATCGCCCCGCAGCTCTACGACCTCACCACCCTCCAGCGCGAAGCCCCCTTTACTGCGAAGAACACGCTCGCCCTGGCTCAGGCTCTCTACGAGCGCCACAAGATGCTCACCTACCCACGGACGGACTCCCGCTACCTGCCGGAGGACTACATGGCGCGGGTCAAGGAGACCACCCGTGAGCTGGCCAACTCCGGCCACCCCGTCGCCAAGTGGGCCGCCGACTCGCTGGAGAACGACCGCATCCAGTTCAGCAAACGCGTCTTTAACAACGCCAAGGTCTCCGACCACTTTGCCATCATTCCCACCGGCCGCGTCACCAAGCTTTCCGATGCCGAGGCCAAACTCTACGACATGGTGGTCAAGCGCTTCATCGCCGTTTTCTTCCCCCAGGCCGAGTTTGAGGTGACCAAGCGCCTCACCACCATCACCCACAGCGACACCTCAGACGTCTTTCTCACCAACGGCAAGACCCTGACCCAGCCCGGCTGGCTGGCCGTTTACGGACGCAAAGCCGGGGTTGCCGCCTCCAAGGATGAACTGGTCGCGGTCGCTCCCG
>PXBU01000338.1 GCA_003566795.1 Puniceicoccaceae bacterium
CAGCCAATGGTTTTACCGCTGGCTACGATTTCACTAATGTGGAAACAGACCGATCCGGTACACGTCTGTATAAGGGCGATATCGATCAAAACGCCTTGCACCTAAATTACGGTCATGCATTCGGCGATCTGGTGGCTTCCCTGCAACTTTCCTATTTTGATACAAAGGCGGATAGCGATTACCGTGATGGTGCGGTGGCTGGTGAGGTTGAGTTGGATGCTGATGGATGGTTCATCGCTTCCACGCTCGCCTACGCATGGGAGGGCTTCAATTTCGATTTTCTGGCTGGCTTTGGGCAGTTTTCCAATGACTCGACCCGGACCGCTATCTCCACTCCGAAGAGGAGTGACTTTGATTCCAAGTTTTATACCTTGGCTGTCGGAGTCGATTACACCGTCTATCAGGAGGACGCCATTACGGTCACGCCTCGCTTGGGGCTGAGCTACTCCAAAGTAGACGTCGATTCCTTCAATGAGCGCGGCACAGGCGCCCCCGATATAGGTAGCATCGACTCGTTTGATCGTGATTGGTTGATTGCTTCGCTGGAACTATTACTCGGCTGGCAAGCCAGCGAGCAACTCGCGCTGCAGGCTGCCTTGGGCTGGCATCATGACTTTAATAACGATAAGACGACCCTAAGCGGAGTGGATAGTGGAGCTGCCCCAGGCAGAGTCACCATCCCCGATGTCGGCGAAAACGTCTTCAAAGGCGCTCTGAGTGCCGACTATGCGATCAACGAAAACTGGTCGCTGGGAGCTGGCGTCAGTTATCTCTCGGGAGATGACCTCAGCGCATTCTCCGTCGGCACCCGCCTGAGTTACCTCTTCTAACTCGTCGGCCTGAATTCCGGAACAGCGTCCGGGTCGATCAGCGGCTGCGACGCTGCGGCCGCTTCTGTATGGGGTGGCGTGCCGGACTCGTTGGGTCCGGGCGAGCGGAACTCAAGCAACTTCCAAAAACCGCGGAAGTTCACTCCGCGCACACGGTCGGGATCTGCGCCGGTGCATTCGATGAAGTTTTCCAGCGAAAAATCGGGACGGAAACCGAGCTTTTTGGACAAGGGTGCCATTCGGCGTTCAATCTGGCGCATCAACGCTTTACTCGAGGTGAAGTGATTGACGACCAACACCGGGCCACCCGGGCGCGTTACGCGAAACATCTCGCGCATCATGGCAGCCGGTTCCGGCACCACGGATGCGACATACATTGCGACCGAGCCCGCAAAATAGTTGTCCGGATAGTCCAAGTCCTGCGCATCCATCTCCAAAAGCTCCCGCACTTGCGGGTATTCCGAGGCAGGATATTTGTCGCGGGCGATCGCCAGCATCTCGGGGCTTAAGTCAATGCCACTGACCTCGACCTCCGGTTGGTAAAGCGGCAGGGAAAGCCCGGTGCCAACACCAATTTCCAATATGCGGTCGCCTGGTTCTGCGGGAAGGGCATTGACCGCCTCCCTGCGGCCCTCTCCCACAATCCGGCCGAAGATGTAGTTGTAGATGGGTGCATAAAAGCCGTATGCCTTGCGTATGCTTGCGTTGTCCATGGATTTCCGGTCCAGACAAGCTTAGTTTGAGCAGCAATCAACAAAATTGAAACAATGACTCAAAAAATCAGTCTGGTTTGATATGTTTATAACAGAGATAAGGTTGGCTTTAGACTTAGTTGTTCCAAAAGCTTTCCGGATGCGACAAATTTTAGCAACTCTGATGCTGGGTTCGGCCATGCTAGCCCCGAATGTTTCCCATGCTTCCGCAATTGAGGATTTTCGCGCCGCCTTTCAAGCGACCGAGCCTTCCGGTCAGGAAGCGCCGGGGGAGGCACCGGAGGGAATGGTCTGGATTCCAGGTGGCACTTTTAGCATGGGCATCGCCGACCCGAGGACACTCCCCCGGGGAGGGAGCGATCCCATGCCGGATGCTCGCCCGGTACATCGGGTCCAGGTCGATGGCTTTTGGATGGATACCACGCCGGTGACCAATGCGGACTTCGCCAAGTTCGTCGAGGCGACGGGCTATCGCACTGTCGCGGAGCGAGCTTTTGAGGTCGAGGTCCCCGGACAAGACGAGCCGAGAGTCGTCGATCCTGGCTCGATCGTCTTTCATCATCCGGACCGGGTGGCAAATCCGCATGACTTCACCCAATGGTGGAAATGGGTGACGGGTGCGAACTGGCGACACCCGGAGGGACCGGACTCAAATATCGAGAATCGTATGGACTACCCGGTGGTGCAGGTCGCCTGGGACGACGCAGTCGCGTATGCCGAATGGGCTGGCAAGCGCTTGCCCACCGAGGCTGAGTGGGAGTTTGCTGCCCGCGGTGGTTTGTCCGGTAAGCCCTACCCCTGGGGGATGGAGTTGAAGCCGGAGGGGCAATGGCAGGCCAACACCTGGCAGGGCACGTTTCCGCAGGAGGATACTGGTGAGGACGGGTTTGCCGGCCTGGCTCCGGTCGCGCAGTTCGCGCCCAATGGGTATGGACTCTATGACATGGGCGGCAACGTCTGGGAGTGGTGCGCCGATTGGTATTCTTACGGCCACTACGGAGTGAGAGTCCACGATGGGGAACCCATCGTGAATCCGCAGGGACCGGATCGCAGTTTTGATCCCCAGGAGCCCGGGGTGAAAAAACGCAGCACGCGGGGAGGTTCCTTTCTCTGCACAGATCAGTATTGCACCCGCTACATGGTGGGCACGCGCGGTAAGAATGAGCCGAGTTCGTCCGCCAACCATATCGGATTTCGATTGGTGAAATAGCACACCGGCGGCCAGTAGAGCCTGCGCTTGCGCATGGCAACATCGCCGTCCAGGCGATGGCCCCCGCTACATGTTGGTTACGCGCGGTAAGAATGAGCCGAGTTCGTCCACCAACCATACCGGATTTCGATTGGTGAAATAGCACACCGGCGGCCAGTAGAGCCTGCGCTTGCGCATGGCAACATCGCC
>PXBU01000179.1 GCA_003566795.1 Puniceicoccaceae bacterium
CCCACCAAATTGACAGCCGGTTCAACCAGCTCGCCATGTTCATTGACTTCACCCAGGAAGCCGGGTGCTGGCTGGGCGTGGAACTGGGATGCCGCTGCGATCACAACGCAGCCGGTCGCCAACATGAAGGGGATGAAAAGGCCGGTGGAGAGGTCGAAAATCGCCAGGCCGCGGAAGTCGCGATTCCAGCCCTTGCGCAGCATCGAGTAGGGCAGCAGGAAGGTCATATTGATCCCGACCGCAGTGGCAGCGGCACCGATCATCACGTCACGCTGCTGTCCAACAATCATGTCCGACCAATACTCGCGACTCGCTTCGCTCAGGCCAGCCAGGAAGGGCGTAAAGGTCTCAGCAGGTGCAAACAGTGTGTCGAACCGGGGCACCAGGCCCGAACCAATCGCGCCCCAGTCAATTTGGCCCGCCACAGCGAGCCGAATAACCACCCCGAAGAAGCAAATCACGATACTGCCGACCATTAGCTTCATGATCCACTCGAAGAACTTGGTACCCGCGCCGCCGGAGATGTAAATCATCACATTGGTGACGACGATCGCCAGCACGATCAATGACGCGATCAGCATGCCGGTGAACTCACTCAGATTCGATTCCGGCCCGAGCACGCCCGGCAACAGATTTTGACGCAGGGCTGCCGTCGCCAGCGCAAACTGGGGGAGCGACCAGACCAGATTGGCCATCATCGATGCAGTTAGCCAGCCCCATCCCAGAATCGGGCTGATGTTGCTGTTAATTTGGCGCAACGGCCGCTCGCCCGTCGAGAGCGTGACGTAAGCAATCGCGCTCATCATCACGATGCCGAAGATCATCGCCATCGGCTGCAGCCACATAAACGCGAATCCGCCGAGAACACCCAAATAGAGGGCATTGGCCAGTGAACCGCCCCCAAGCGTGATGGCACTTTGCAGCCAGCCCGGACCGGAAAGACGGGCATAGGCCAGCATTTTTCCGGCGGTGCCTTTAGCAGCACCGTCGAGAATGATCTGCCGGTGTTCCTCGATCTTCGAGTTGACCGACATATCGGTCTTCGTTTTGGAGTTAGGGTCGCTCATAGGAAGGAATTAGGGAGTAAGAATGAGTGGGTGAAAAAAATGGACTAAAATTCCGGGTAATGCCCTTGGCGATAAAAAAATCACCGAGTCCGCAAACAGTGGGCAGCTAGCATTGGGGAACGCAGCAACCAGCGCAAAATCGTTGCGCTGGTTGCCATTGATTGGCCGCTACAGACGGTAGAATTCTTCCCAACCTTGACGCGGTGCCGGATCGAGCAGTGCTTGAGCGGCGCTGTGGTTGGTGATGCTATGTGTCTCAGCATCAAACTTCAACTCGCCGCCGAAGCGCTGTGCCAGTATGCCCAGGCAAAAGACCTGGGAGAGCGGTCCGGAGATGCTAAAGGGCGAGCGAGAGGTCTCCTCGCCCTTACAAGCGAGGATGAAGTTATGGTAATGGTTTGAGTTCCGCCGTGGGAAGCTGGGCAGTGAATCGCGCATATCCCTGAATTTCTGGCGTGGCACGATCTGCAATGACGACCCGTGGCTACCACCGGCAAAGACCAGATCTTTGCTGTAGAGAATCTTACCGGGGCGATTGCGGATCTGGGGCTCACCGTCATCGGTGTATTCCGCCTCGAGCACCGGCATGTTCTCGGTGCCGTCATACCAGGTGACTTCACAAGCAGGTAAGCCGGGGCCACGGGCGGGGAAGTCAAACTGGATGGTCGTCGCCTGTGGATAAACCAGATCGGCAGGGTTCGGGCCGTCGATGAGGACCCCCTTAATCGTTTCCGGCATGCCCAACTTGAGGAAATGGTGGGCCGAATCGAGGATATGCGGGCCCCAGTCACCGAAGCAGCCGCAGCCGAATTCATACCAGCTGCGCCACTCGCCCGGGTGGAGCCGTTTGCTGAAGGGACGATCAGCCGCGACCGTGTCGAGCCATTGTTCCCATTGCAAGCCATCCGGCATGGGATCCTCCGGGTAGGCGGCGACTGATTCACCCCATCCGTGCCAGCGGCGGGGGTTGTTCATATTCGCAGTGATGCGGGTGATGTCCTTGATGATCCCAGCTTCTTGCCACGCCTGAAACTGGAAATAGTTGCCACCGGAGAAACCCTGGTTGCCCATCTGCGTGACCACGTTAGGGTTTCTGTCTGCCATGCGGATCAAGCGCTCGCACTGGCCGTAGGTATGGGCGAGAGGTTTTTCCACGAAGACGTGTTTACCCAGCGACATAGCCAGCATGGTCGCGGCAAAGTGGGAATGGTCGGGCGTGGCGATCAGGACGGCATCGATCTCATCCGCCATCTCATCGAACATGACACGAAAGTCGGTGTAGCCTTTGGCCTTGTGGGGTTGGACTTCGTCGGATTCGCCCGCCGGTGGCGTAGCCAGCCCGTGTTCCCAACGCGCACGATAGGTGTGGCTACTTTCCATGTCCACATCGCAGAGCGCAACGACATTGCAGTGGCCGGAGCCCAGCATGCTTCTGCGGTCACGATGGCCTTGGCCTCCAATACCGATGACCGCAAGATTCACCTTGTCATTGGCACTCACGCGATTCTGGCCGAATAAACCAGCGGATGGAAGAATCGTGAAGGCTCCCAGCGCACTGGTAGCTTTGAGGAAATCACGGCGGGTTGGGTTGTGGGTCTGCTTTTTCATAAGTGTAACAAAATTTGTATGGATGATTAAAACTACGACACTGGCCTGCGTGGAGTCCAGTTAGTACGATTGGCTATAGGCGGTAAAACTCCTCCCAGCCCTTGCGTGGTGCCGGATCGAGCAGTGCTTGCGCGGCGCTGTGGTTGGTGATGCGTTTTGTGTCGGCATCGAACTTGAGGTCGCGGCCGAAGCGCTGTGCCAGAATGCCCAGGCAGAACACTTGTGACAGCGGTCCAGCAATGCTGAAGGGCGAGCGCGCAGTCTCCTCGCCCTTACAAGCGAGCAGGAAGTTGGTGTGGTGATTTGAAGTCCGCTGAGGGAAGCTGGGCAGCGAATTGCGCATATCCCGGAATTTCTCGCGCGGTACGATCTGCAGTGCCGACCCGTGGCTACCACCGGCAAAGACCAGATCTTTGCTGTAGAGAATCTTACCCGGGCGATTGCGGACCTGAGGCTCACCGTCGTCGGTGTATTCAGCCTCCAGCACCGGCTTGTTCTCGGTGCCGTCATACCAGGTGACTTCACAGGCAGGCAAGCCGGGGCCGCGGGCGGGGAAGTCAAATTGGATCGTCGTTGCCTGAGGGAAGACCAGATCGGCAGGATTCGGGCCATCGATAAAGACCGCCTTGATTGTTTCCGGCATTCCCAACTTAAGGAAATGGTGGGCCGAATCGAGAATATGCGGCCCCCAGTCGCCGAAGCAGCCGCAGCCGAATTCATACCAGCTGCGCCACTCCGCCGGGTGCAGTCGCTTGCTGAAAGGACGATTGGCCGCGACCGTGTCGTGCCATTGTTCCCATTCCAAGCCATCCAGCATCGGCTCCTCCGGGTAGGCGGCGACTGATTCACCCCATCCGTGCCAGCGGCGGCGATTGTTCATGTGGGCAGTGATACGAGTAATATCTTTGATGATACCAGCCTCCTGCCACGCCTTAAACTGGAAATAGTTGGCACCGGAAAAGCCCTGGTTGCCGACTTGAGTGACGACGCCAGGGTTTTTAGCCGCGATCTGTATCAGGCGCTCACACTGGCCGAAGGTATGCGCCATCGGTTTCTCCACGTAGACGTGGATGCCCAGTGACACCGCCAGCATGCAAGCGGCAAAGTGGGAATGGTCGGGCGTGGCGATCAGCACGGCATCGATTTCATCGGCCATTTCATCGAACATCACGCGAAAGTCGGTATAGCCTTTGGCTTTGTGGGGCTGCACTTCGTCGGATTGGCCTGCCGGTGGCTGAGCCAGCCCATGTTGCCAGCGCGAGCGGTAGGTGTGGGAGCTTTCCATGTCGACGTCGCAGAGCGCGACCACATTAACCAGCCCCGTCCCCACAATAGAGTGGCGGACGTTGTCGCCGCGATTACCGATGCCAATCACTGCGAGATTCACCTTGTCATTGGCACTGACACGGTTTTGGCCGAATAAACCAGCGGATGGCAGGATCGTGAAGGCACCCAGTGCACCGGTGGCTTTAAGGAAATTACGGCGGGATGGATTATGGGTTTCTTTTTTCATAAGTAACAAATAAATTGCGTGAATTCTCTCGAAACTACGTTTCCCGGCTTCATCGAGTCCAGTAAAAACGCATCTTTAGGTCGGATCGGTTTAAAATGATAGGTTGGGCTTATAGTGTTGAGTAGCCAATATTTGAAAAAGTTCCCCTTGGCGTGGTTTTAGGACGGTGTCGCTCACCATTCCCCTCAGTGCAGAGTAGTGGCTGGATTCTGGGCCTCCGGGGCGGGCAAGTGGACGACCATCGCTTCACTGCGGCTCCTGTTTTTCGATCAGCTCGCCTGCTTGGCTCTGGCGACGCTTGTCTGCGTCGTGCATAAAAGTCTGCTGCGCACTGTGCGAAGAAGCCGTTTTTTTGCGCGGAGGTTTGTAGTAAGCACCGTTGGCGCGCAGTAGGTGAGCGTTTTTGTTGTCCTCCAGATAGTTGCGCAAGATGCTCTGCACCCGCTGGCGCAATTCGGGTTCTTCAACCGGAAACACCGCTTCGATCCGGCGATAAAAATTACGCGGCATCCAATCGGCGCTTCCCGCAAAGATATGCGGTTGAGGGGAATCGCCATTCTCAAAATAGAAAATCCGACTGTGCTCCAGGTAACGCCCCAGGATGCTGCGTACCCGGATATTTTCACTGATGCCTTTTACGTTCGGGACCAAGTTGCAGATGCCGCGCACAATCAGATCAATCTTCACCCCTGCTTGGGAAGCATGGTAGAGGTTGTCGATGGTTTCCTGGTCCACCAAGCTATTGGTTTGCACGATGATGCGCGCGGGAAGCCCGGCCCTCGCGTTGCGGGCCTCCGCCCGGATATAGCGCTGGATTCCTTTATGTAAAGTGAAGGGAGCGACCAGTAGCTTCTTAAAGGTCGGTGTCAGCGCGAATCCCGTCAGCGTGTTAAAGAGTCCAGCCACCTCTGCGGAAATCTCAGTTTTGGCGGTAAAATAACTCAGGTCGGTGTAAAGCTTGGCCGTCTTCGGATTATAATTGCCCGTGCCGAGGTGCACATAGCGCCGCAGATTCCCTTGTTCCTGCCGCACCACCATGCAGGCTTTGCAGTGCGTCTTCAGCCCCACCAGTCCATAAACCACATGCACGCCGACATCCTCTAGCTGTCGGGCCCACTGGATGTTATTCGCCTCATCAAAGCGGGCTTTGATCTCGACCAAGACGGCGACCTGTTTTCCCCGGCGTGATGCCTCGATCAAAGCTTCGATGATCGGAGAATCCCCCGACGTGCGATAGAGTGTTTGCTTAATCGCGAAGACATCCGGGTCTCGGGCAGCCTGGTTGATGAAATCAATAAAGGGCTGAAAACTGTCAAAGGGGTGATGCAGTAAGATATCTTTTTGCCGGATAATATCAAAAATACGTTCGGGGCTGCTCAGCTCCCTGGAGATGAATGGAGTAAAAGCCGGAAATTTGAGGTCGGACCGGTCGATCAAATCGTAGGCGCTCATCAGGCGGAACAGATTGATCGGACCGTCGACAGTAAACGTGTTTTGCGGCTTGAGGTCGAGAGCCTCCAGTAGTTCCTGTACTAGGATAGGATCGGCACCCTTCGAGATCTCGAGTCGGACAGCCGCGCCTTTCTGCACGTTCATCAGCTCCTCCTCCACCTTCTTTAGCAGATTTTCGACCTCTTCCTCATCGAAATAAAGATCGCTGTTTCTGGTGATGCGAAACGGCACCGCAGAGCGCACCCGGTACCCCGGAAAGAGCCGTTTCACATAGCGTTGAATGATGTCGCTCAAAAAGATATAAACTTCGGGATTTCCCCGGCGTGCCGCCTCGATTTTTACGATGCGGGGAAGCACCCTGGGCACCGGAATGATCGCCATCAGGCGCTCGATGATCCGGGTCTCCGGATCGTCGATCGAGGTGAGGATGTAGAGTGCCTTGTTTGTTAGTTGGGGAAAGGGGTGGGCCGGGTCGATCGCCAACGGAGTCAGCACTGGAAAGACCTGCTCATCGAAGTATTGCTCGACCCATTTTTTCTCATTGCGTGTCAGCCCGTCAAAATCACTGAAAATGACATTGGCTGCCTTCAGCCCCGGCATGACCTGTTTTTCCCAGCAACGATATTGATCAGCCACCAAGCGCCGGACGATATTCTGGATGCGGCGGATCTGTTCCTTGGGACCGAGTCCATCCGGGCCACGCTCAATCACCCCGGACTTCACTTGCTGCATCAGGCCGGCCACCCGGATTTCGAAGAACTCGTCAAGATTGGAACTGACGAACGCCAGGTATTTCATGCGCTCGAGTAGTGGATACTCGTTGGATTCGGCTTGCTCAAGCACCCGTCGGTTAAACGCCAACCAACTTAGTTCCCGGTTGAAGTAGGGAAAACGTGATTTTGATTGTTGATTGGTAGCCATGGATTTTTCGTAGTCCTTGCTATCTTTGGTTCAATGCGCCTCGATGGCAAGCCAAGGTGAAATTTGTCACTGCTCTGTAACTTTGGGTGGCTTCACAGTCGTTTTTATTCCACGCCGAAAAATTAGATCGAAGAGAGTTGCAATGTGAAAGAAAACCTTAATTATAACGGTAATCACCACTCATTCTAACTATGCGAATTATGAAAAAACATGTTACTCTCTGCCTCCTTGCCGCTAGCTTGCTTTTCTTAGGCTGTGCTTCATCCCAGCAGTCAAAATCGACCAGTGCTGAAGGCAAGACGGAAGAGTCAGAGGCCGCCCAGCGCACAGGTGCCCGGACAGCATATGATGGAGAGACGGGGCCCAGGCTGCTGATGGAGCGCTACAGAACTGGTGAGATTCAGGGCTTGAGCGACTAAACCTGGTTGACAATTATTTTCCCAACGCCGTCTAATTTCTAGGCGGCGTTTTTGTGAAGTCTTGTCGCCACACTATATTTGCTGCGCCATGGCTCTATACGTTTACTTATTGCGAGGCTTTACCTGAATGATGCCCGACGATTTCCCCTTGAAGTCCCGCCGTCAGTTCCTGAAGGGCGCCGGCATTGCCGGGCTGGCCACAACTTTTGCGGGTGCGCACGCCGTTGCATCAAATCCTGGCACAAAACCGGGCAGAAAGCCTAAAGCCAAGAATCTCATTTTTCTGGTCGTTGACGGTATGTCCGTCGGCACAATGGGACTCGCGCACCATTGGCATCTTCGCAACAGAAAGAAAGCATTGAATTGGACGCAGCTGTATGCGCATCCTGGTCTTCGCCGCTGTGTTCAGGATACCGCTTCCAACAATTCTCCCGTCACCGACTCTGCGGCTGCTGCGAGTGCTTGGGGTTGTGGCCAACGGGTCAACAACGCCGCGCTCAATATGGATCCCGGCGGTAAGCCGTGCACGCCGATCTTTGCCCGGGCGAAGATAGCCGGCATGCGGACCGGGCTCGTCTCCACCTGTCGCATCTCGCACGCGACACCGGCTGGCTTTGTGGCCAATGTTGCCAGTCGTGCTGACGAGGATGCGATTGTTGATCAATATTTATCCCGCCAAGTGGATGTGCTGCTGGGGGGTGGGGCCAAGCACTTCCAGCGCACTAAAGCAGGAGCAGCGGGCACCGATTACTTCAAAGCGTTTGAGCAGGC
This sequence comes from Puniceicoccaceae bacterium, assembly GCA_003566795.1. Lineage (GTDB taxonomy): Bacteria > Verrucomicrobiota > Verrucomicrobiia > Opitutales > Coraliomargaritaceae > Coraliomargarita_B. The sequence goes on from PXBU01000179.1 coordinate 7,752, forward strand.
GGGCTACACGCTCGTGCGTAACCGCGATCAGCTTTTGCGGCTGCCGCGGGCAGACAAGAGGCTACTTGGAGTTTTTTCCGCCGACCACATCCCTTACGCGATTGATCGTCGCAACGATGATTCTCTGGCTCAAATCCCTGATTTGCCTGCGATGTTTGCTGCCTCGCTTCAACAGCTGCAAGGCTCGAAAGATGGCTTTATCCTGCAGGTTGAAGGTGGGCGGGTGGATCATGCGGGGCATTCTAATGATGCGGGGACAATTCTGCATGAGCAGTTGGAGTTCGACGCATGCATCCCGCTCGCACTTGAGTTTATTGAGAAAAATCCGGACACCATGCTCATCGTCACCACCGATCATGGGACGGGGGGATGCCAACTCGATGGTCTGGGGCATCAATACCTGGAGAGCGGTCCGGCACTGGAGACGATCAACCGGATTCGACATAGCTTTGAATGGATCGAAAAGCGCTTTCTTGCTGCCGAGAAAATAGACCCGAATATCGTCACTCACGCGACCGGGATCGTTCCCTCAGATGAGCAAGTAGCTGCCATGCAAGTTGCCTTGGATGATTCAGATCGCTGGCGCTTCTTAGCGGATTTTACCCGGATATTTGGCAGCGAGCTGACCGGGATTTCATCAGTTGGATGGAGTTCGCAAAATCATACCGCAGAAAATGTGGAGCTGCTGGCCTTCGGGCCTGGATCCGAGCAAATCCCTGCCTTCATCCGCAATTATGAATTGTTTGGCATTATGACGGATGCCTTACGGATATAAGTCCCAGGGTAAAAGCACCATGGAAGGCATCGCCTGCCCCGGTCGTATCGACTGGATCAATATCGAAGGCAGGCATGTGGTGCCGATCGCGCGCTTATGGCTAAACCCATCAAGCTAGTAAACATCACGCAAGTAGCGTTTGTCTTTCTTGAGCTGTTTCACGTATTCGGTCGCCGCTTCTTGGGAGAGACCACCTTCCTTGGCGATGATCTCGTGCAGAGCCATGTCGACATCGGTTGCCATGCGACTGGCATCACCACAGACGTAGAAGGAGGCACCTTGCTCCAGCCAGGCGTAAAATCCTCTACTGTTCTCCCGCATGCGGTCCTGCACATAGACTTTCTGCTTTTGATCGCGGGAAAAGGCGACGTCCAGTCGCGTCAATATACCGTCAGCCAGGTAGTCCTGCCATTCAGTCTGGTAGAGGAAGTCAGTTAAATAATGTTGATCGCCGAAGAAGAGCCAGTTCTTCCCCTGCGCGCCAATGGCCTTGCGCTCCTCGATGAAAGCGCGGAAGGGCGCGATACCGGTGCCGGGCCCCACCATGATCACGGGAACGTCATTATCCGCCGGCAATTTGAAGTGCTTGTTCGGAGTGACAAAAACTTCGGCCTTCTCACCTTCAACGATACGGTCGGCCAGGTAGGTGGAGCAGACGCCCTTGCGCTCACGGCCGTGTGCATCGTAGCGGACGACACCCACAGTTAGATGGACTTCGCCCGGGTGCGCCTTGGGACTGGAAGCAATCGAATAGAGGCGTGGCGGCAGCTTGCGCAGGATACTGACAAGTGCGTCGGCAGTGATTTCCTTGGCCGGGAATTCATGGAGGAGGTCGATGATCTCACGCCCGTAGAGGTATTCCTGCAAGTCCGTCTTGTTGGCGGGATCGAGCAGTTCATCAAGCTTCGCGTCCTTGGCTATCTCGTTATAGCGCTTGATCACAGGGAGTGAAAGCGAAGTGATGTCGAGTTGGCTGGTAAGGGCTTCGCGCAGAGTGAAGTCTTCGTCCTTCACCACCACCGGGTTTTCGGGATCAAGCTTCGTCGTTGTCAGAAAGTCCTCGACCACATCCTCCGCATTGTGCGGGATGACTGCCAGTGCATCGCCAGCCTCGTAAGTTAATCCCGAACCTTCCAGATCGAATTCCAGATGGATGGTCTCCTTGGCGGAGCCCTGCCCGTTGAGCAGAATACGTTCATTCAATGCTGCCGGAAAGGGGTGCTTGCGTGAGTATTTTACCGGTGCCGATTGCGACACTCCTGCTGCGGGCGCTGTTGCGGTTGGTGCGACTGTGGGTGCCGCAGGTGCGGCGGACGCTGTGAGCGCTTGGAGTGCTCCGTTACGCCAAGCCTCAAAATCGTCGTCGTAGTCGACATCGCAGTCCCGGCGTTCGTAAATCCGCTTTGCGCCCAGCGCTTCGAGGCGACTGTCGAAATCTTTCCCCATCTTACAAAAATGCTCGTAGCTGGTATCGCCCAGGCCGAGCACGGAAAAACGGGTGTTGGTGAGCTGGGGCGCTTTATCGCCCATAAAATCTTGGCAGAATTCAACCGCAGTTTCTGGCGGATCGCCTTCACCCCAGGTGCTGACAATTACCAGGAGATTTTGCATGTCCTTGATCTTGGCGACCTTTAAGTCGGCCATATTCACGGCCTTGGCCTTAAAGCCCGAGCTTTTGGCCGCCTTTACTGTCTGGTCGGCCAGTGCTTCCGCATTACCGGACTCGGTGCCGTAGAGCACGGTCAATTCCGGGCTGGCCGCAGCGGCGGCTGCCGGGGCCCCCGCAGTAGTGGGAGTCGCCTGCCCCACACGAAGCCCGCTGATAAAGCCCTCCAGCCAGAGAAGCTGCTCCGGTGCCAGGCTGGGCAGGAAATTGTTTAGCCAAGCCGCCTGTTCAGGATTGAGCGGGGCATTGCCGGGGATGACTGGATCTGTCTGACTCATTGTGCTGTAACGCTGTGGAAAAAGGTGGTATGAAAGCAAGGATCCGGCTAAATGCTAGCCATTTTTGGACTTTTAATGTAATTCTTGGGTTTTTGAGTGACAAACCAAAGATACGAGTTAGACTGCATACATATAATTTAAAAGCAACCGCGCTCTGGGTTTGCCAGTACCGAGAGAAGCGTTTTGCTAGAACCATTTTAATTATGATTGCCGATAACGACTCAGCACCACAACTCCACAAAAACGAAGGTATCAAGACCCGCAGCCAGTATTTGCGGGGGACGATTCTCGAAAGTCTTGCCGACACATCGACTGGTGCGATCGCGCCGGACGACCAGCAGTTGTCAAAATTCCACGGGATATATCAGCAGGATGACCGCGACGTGCGGGCTCAGCGCCGGAAGCACAAGTTGGACAAGGCCTATTCCTTTTTGGCCCGCATCTGCCTGCCCGGCGGCGTCTGCACGCCCGAACAGTGGCAGGTCGTCGACGAACTCGCCAACTTTAACGCATTCAAGACGATTAAACTGACGACGCGCCAGGCCTTTCAATTGCACGGCATCCTCAAGGGTAACTTGAAGGACGTGATTCAATCGTGCAACGAGGTGGCCATGACGACCTTGGCTGCCTGCGGTGATGTGAACCGGAATGTGATGTGCAATCCGAATCCTTTGGCTTCGGAGGTGCACGCTGAGGTGCAGGAAATCACCGCTCAGATCGACGCGCACCTGAAGCCGCAGACGCCCGCGTTCTCTGAAATTTGGCTGGATGGTAAGCCGATCAATCTGGGAGTCGAGCAAGCGAAGGAGCGCTCGAAAGATTGTGGTGGCGACGCGGTCGAACCGCTCTACGGGCCTACCTATCTGCCGCGTAAATTCAAGATTGCGGTGGCCATTCCGCCGTATAACGACGTGGACGTATTTGCGCACTGTCTCGGATTTATTGCCATCGTTGAGGATGGTAAACTTATCGGATTCAACGTCACCGTCGGGGGCGGCATGGGGATGACCCACGGCAATGAGAAGACCTTCCCGCGCTTGGCGGATGTTATTGCATTCTGCTCCCCGGAGCAAGTGGTGCCCGTGGCCGAAAAGATCGTCGCGATCCAGCGCGATCACGGCAACCGGGTGGACCGTGCCAATGCCCGTTTCAAATACACGGTCGAACGCATCGGTCCCGACGGCATTCGCGCAGAGCTGGAGCAGCGGCTCGGCTACGCGCTGGAGGACCCCAAAGACTACAAGTTTACCAGCACGGGCGACCGCTACGGCTGGAATGAGGGCATCGACGGCAAGTGGAACCTTGGCCTCTTCATTGAGGGCGGTCGGATCGTGGATCTGGAGGACAAGCCGCTCAAGGCCGGCATGCTGGAAATCTCCAATGTGCACAAAGGGGATTTTCGTCTGACCGCGAACCAGAATTTGATCATTGCTGGCGTGGCACCCGAGGACCGCGAAGAGATCGACGCGCTGGTGGAGAAATACCAGCTGGATGCTTACAAGAATGCCAGCGGAATGCGGCGCAGCCAGATCGCCTGTGTTGCTTTGCCCACCTGTGGCCTGGCATTGGCGGAGTCGGAACGCTACCTGCCCAATCTCGTGAGCGACCTCGAAGTGATTTTGGAGGAAGCGGGCCTGCAGGAGGATGAGATCATTATCCGGTCAACCGGCTGCCCCAATGGCTGTGGTCGGCCCTATTTGGGCGAGATCGGCCTGGTCGGCAAGGTGCCGGGCAAATACAATCTCTATCTCGGCGCCGGATTTGATGGAGAGCGCCTGAATAAACTCTACCGCAACTCGATCACCCACGAGCAGATTATCGATGAGCTGAAGCCGATTCTCCTCGATTACGCCAAGGAGCGAGAGAAGGGCGAGCGTTTCGGAGATTTCACCATTCGCAAAGGTTACGTGAAGGCGACTCCAACAGGGAACCAGTTTCACGCCGATGTGGCCTGTTAATTGCTTATTGTTCTCATCCTAAACCACTAACATTCATTATTATGGAAGAACCTACCGTTGTTGAGAAAACCATCGAGGCGACCACTAGCTATGGCATGCAAGTCGTGGCCGCAGCTATCATACTTCTTGTCGGCCTCTGGCTGTCCAGAAAGGTTCGCGGACTCTTCAAAGCCGCATTGGAGAAGAAGGCGGTCGATCCGACTTTGGTCGGTTTTTTCTCCAGCATGCTTTACAGTGCACTCGTCGCTTTTGTGGCGATTGCCGCGATCAGCAAGCTCGGCATCCAGACAACATCGTTTATCGCAGTCATTGGTGCCGCTGGCTTGGCTGTGGGCCTGGCCTTGCAGGGCTCGCTCTCAAATTTTGCTTCCGGGGTCCTGCTCATCATGTTCAAACCATTTCTTGCGGGCAACTTTGTCAAAGTCGGCGGCGAGATGGGCACTGTGGTTCAAGTAGGCATGTTGCACACCGAATTGAAGTCTCCGGAGAATATCAAGATTGTCATGCCGAACTCCCAAATCATGGGCGGCGCGATCACGAATTTCTCAGC
>PXBU01000081.1 GCA_003566795.1 Puniceicoccaceae bacterium
CCTCGTCCCGACCAAGTGCAATTTCAAAGGGTCAAACGCCTCCGCATGGATGCAGGACGTGCTGGCCGTCAATGGATTCAACGAAAACATGCACTACGGCGGCCTGGACAGAGAGTTCGGCGTGAGGCTGATCAATCTGGGCATCAAGCCGGTGTCCGTGCGCTATGACGCCATCGTGATTCACCTCGATCACCCCCGCGGCTACCGCGACGCCCAGCGGATGGCAACGAACAAGGCCATGCGACTCGATATCACCCGCCGGGGCATCACGCGCACCTCGCACGGAATCAGCAACCTGTTGACCGAGGGCTATGCGATTGCTGAACATGGCGCCGCGCAACGCTATCTGGAGCTGCTCCGCGCATGAGAGCGGACGCCCAGCTGCACCCCGATCTCCCGTTCGGCCAATTCACGCCGAAGGGCATTGCCGCCATCGTGATCGCCTTGTGTCAGCATCTGCCGCCCGCCGTGCCCGGAGCGCGCGCCCTGAACAAGCTGCTGCGCGCGCCGCTCAAAAACGGCCCAGTGCGCCAGTTCGACGTCACCATCAAGGGCCTCAAGCTCCGCCTTCGGACCAGTGGCAACCACTGCGAACTTCGTCAACTGTTCGAACCGCAGTTCTACGACGTAGAGGAGATCGACTGGCTATGTGTCGAACTCGCCGACGGCGGCTGTTTCATCGACATCGGCGGCAACATCGGCCTTTACAGTCTGCATGTCGGCCATCGTACCGGCCCGTCCACCCGCGTCATCTCCGTCGAGCCCGCGCCGGCACTCGCTGAACGTATGCAATTCAACGCCCGCAGCAACGGCATCGACATCGAGTTAGCCACCCGGGCATTAAGCGACTACTCGGGCATCGGCACTCTGAACCTGGCGCACCGGCAAAGCGGCGAGAACGCACTGGACGCCGGGAACAGCGGCATCCCGGTATCGGTCACGACCTTGCAACAGCTATGCGACGAATGCGACATCCTGTCGATCCGCGCAATGAAGATCGACATCGAGGGCCATGAGGACAGGGTTTTGGGCTGTTTTTTTGACCAGGCCCCGCAAAACCTGTGGCCAAAGAGCATCGTCATCGAGCACACGCATGACGAGACCCGAATCGTGCACCGTTTGAGGCACGAGTTCGGATATGCGCTGGTGGCAAGAACCCGGCGCAATCTTCTGTTGCGCGTCGACAACCTGGACGCCCGTCGGACCTAGGTTCCGTGGCGAGCCGAGCGGGAGAGTGGCAGCGATCCTACGGCAGGATCACCGGCTGAACAGTCACGGCGCCATGCGGAAACCCGAAACAGCGCGAGCAGGAAAATCATCTCAATCATTCGCAAGAATGCGCGTCCTTCCGTCTGACCGATTCTGATCATGAACAGCAACGCAATCGCTGCAAGAATCGTCACGGCCATCAGAGCGCCGGCGGCGACCGGCGACAACAGCTGCAGCCGTGTCGCGCGCACGGCCGCAGCCACGAAAAGCACCATGATAGCGAGTGCGAGCGTGAAACCAACGACGCCCACACCAACCAAAACTTCCAAATAGAGGTTATGAAAGTGTGCCAGCTTCGTTTCCATCAATTGCGCGCCAGGAATCACTTCACTGGCCCCGGGCCCCCAACCAAACCACGGCCGCTCCCTAAACGCATCCCAACCGACCAACCATATCTCGATGCGCCACCCTATCGCCCCACCCTCCATGGCCGCAGCACCAGCATCGCCACCCAAAACGAGTGCCACAACATCCCAATCTTCGAGCAGACGTCCAAGAGCCAAACCCCAGACACCGCTCAAGAATTCTACCAAAACAAAAACAGAAAGAAACCCGATCATTAATTGGCTAGACCTCATCCACCCAAGATCAGTGACTCTCCAGTTTGCAAGCGTCCACACGATTAGACTCAGCAATCCAAGCAGAAATCCAAACCATGCAGAACGCGATTGTGAAACAAAAAGAAGAAGAGCCAGCAACCCCAGGGGAATAGCCGCCAGGATCCAGCGCGAAAGCGCATGACTTTCCCGGGGTGACAGGAGAATCCAGGAGCCGATGACCAGAATCGCGGCCCCGGAGACCAGGCCCAGAAAATTCGGATTATAGCCCCAGACCTCACGATCGAAATGATGCCCCCCCAGGATCAAGTCCCAGTTTCCGGCATAGGCGATTCCAAGAAAAACGCTGGCGATCGCCGTTACGATGATCGGCTTGAGATGTTGCGGGCGTTCGTTCAGCCACCAGGCCAACGGAATCGCAAACAACGGCGTAGCGCGAACGAAGTCTCTCCAATGGGGGTTCTTGGCGTCACCGAGTTCGGGAAATTCCTGCAGCGCCAGAAAGGACCGCACCAGAATGAAAAGAACCAGCAATACCGATAGCCAGAATACGGGTTCATAGCGCACATCGCCCCAAAAACGAGGCAAAACAAATGCGGTTCCCGTCAGGATCAGAATCATCCCGACGGCCGAACCCGAGGTGGAGAAAGCGGAGAACAACGCGAAGATGTAGAGTCCCGATAGGGCTGTCCCTGACCCGAGGCGCATCGACCAGCATGAGGTCACGTTTTGCTTCCGCATCATTGCCCTGAGATCGCAACCGGTTCCACGCCAAAGCCGGCCCCGTAGGAGGCGAGCCCTCTCGCCGATCCGGTGCCGAAAACCCCATCGGCCAGGGGCTGGCCTCCTACAGCCGCGTCCGCCAGCCGGGCGACGCAAAAACCTGATTCACTCAGGCTTCGGCCTCTTCTTCAACCCATCGATATTGATCGGCACGACCGTATTCTTGCGCGGCTCATCCACGTACCTTGGACGAAAATTCCGGTCATCGCCGAGCGCTTCGGCCAGTTCCTGTTCGCGGGCGGAGATCAGGCTCAGGCAGTCGCGGATGCCGGTGATGGTCCGTTCGGTCAGCGCGTGTTTCGTGCCGGGAGGGGCATGGGTGTCGC
>PXBU01000173.1 GCA_003566795.1 Puniceicoccaceae bacterium
GAAAATCCACCGGGCGCACCCAATTTTCTGTGGAAACAGAAAACACAAAAAAAACATGAGATACACAACCGAATCTGCTCCGAATGACTCAACCCGCTCAAAACAATTGAGCGCAAAGCATTGAGCGAATTTTTGTTTATTTTCGACCATCCTTAAAACCGGTCGCACTATTTTCGTTAAACCCCGTCAAATGAAAACTGCCTTCAAGCCGTTCTTTGCTTTGTTCGCCGGCCTGCTAACGCTCACGGCTTGTAATAATGACGACGATCTCGGAATCGCTCAGCTGGAAACACTTGCCATCACTGAAGTCACCTCGGTCAGTGCCAAAACCGGTGGTCGCGTTTTACGCGATTGGAGTTCTCCGGTCAGCGCGCGCGGTGTAGTATGGAGCTCCTCGCAAACACCCGACTTGGAAAGCAACCTCGGCTACACGCAAGACGGTGAGGGACTTGGGCAATATATCTCGGTTATCACAGGCCTTAGCGGGAACCAAACATACTACGTGCGAGCCTATGCCACCAGTACAGCAGGAACAGCATACGGGCAGCAGATTGAATTCAGAACATCCGGAAATCCAATATCCGTGGATTACCCTCCCGGCACCGTGCACTGTATCGAGGGCGGCACCAAGGGGGTGGAGGTATTTAACCCCGCCACGGGACGGACTTGGATGGACCGCAACCTCGGCGCTGTTCGAACCGCCTCATCACCTACTGACGAGGCCGCTTACGGCGACCTCTACCAATGGGGCAGGTTCAGCGACGGACATCAATGCCGCAGCGCGTCTACCACGACAACACTCAGCGACAGCCCCACACCAGAACACGGCGACTTTATAGTGGCAAAAGAGTACCCAAGAGACTGGCTCAGTCCACAAAATGACAACCTTTGGCAGGGAGTGAACGGCATCAACAACCCCTGCCCGGAAGGATTCAGACTGCCCACGAAGACGGAATGGAACGAGGAACGCGATACATGGAACAGCCCCAATTCAGCCGGGGCTTTCGGTTCACTGCTGAAACTCACCTTGGCCGGCAGCGGTGTAGGCTCGAGCTTGTTGGACACAGGCTTCACGGGCAATTACTCATTCAGCACAGTCTCGGGGTCCCATCTCGAAGGGTTCTTTATAACCGGTGACCAAGCCACCTTGTTCGCCTCCTACCGATACCAAGGCAACTCTGTCCGCTGCATCAAAGATTAACCCTGAGCGTAGAAGGGTTAACCCGCCCGAGTATTCCCGGCGAATAGCCCAAAATCCGTCGAGGCTGCCCGGCGGCACAAGCGGGCCGTGGACTGAAATCCCCCGCCCCATCCCTCCCCTCAATTTCCTACATTTGCACCCGAGGCTAAAAGACCTCGCGCATTCCATGGAAATTTCAAAAATATACGACCCCGCCGCCTCCGAAGCCAAGTGGTACAGCTACTGGCTCGAACACGGATTTTTTAAGTCCGTGCCCGACGAGCGCGAACCCTATACCATCGTGATCCCGCCGCCTAACGTGACCGGCGTGCTCCACATGGGCCACATGCTCAACAACACCATACAGGACATCCTCGTGCGCAAAGCCCGCATGGAGGGCAAAAACGCCTGCTGGGTGCCCGGCACCGACCACGCATCCATCGCCACCGAGGCCAAAGTGGTGCAAAAACTCCGCGCCGAAGGCATCAAGAAAAGCGACCTCAGCCGCGAAGATTTCCTCAAGCACGCTTGGGAATGGAAGGAAAAACACGGGGGCATCATCCTCGAGCAGCTCAAGAAACTCGGCGCCTCCTGCGATTGGGACCGCACCTCCTTCACCATGGACCCGGCCTACTCCGAGAGCGTGATCGACACCTTCATCGACCTGCACGAAAAGGGGCTCATCTACCGCGGCGAGCGCATGGTAAACTGGGACCCCGCCGCCCTCACCGCCCTCAGCGATGAAGAGGTGATCCACAAAGAAGTGCAATCCGCCCTCTACCACATCAAGTACCGCATCGCCGGTACCGAAGACGAGTACCTCACCATCGCCACCACCCGCCCGGAGACCATCCTCGGCGATACGGCCATTTGTGTAAACCCCAAGGACGAGCGCTTTTTTCACCTTCACGGCAAAAAAGCACTCGTGCCCATCGTCAACCGCGAAATCCCCATCATCACCGACGAGTACGTCGATATGGAATTCGGAACGGGCTGCCTGAAAGTGACGCCGGCCCACGATGTGAACGACTACGAGCTGGGGCAAAAACACGGCCTCGAAACCATCGACGTGCTCAACCCGAACGGCACGATGAGCGAAGCTGCGGAGTACTACATCGGGGGCGACCGTCTCGAAGTGCGCAAGCGCATCGCGGAAGACCTCAAAGCCTCCGGCCGCCTCATCAAGGAAGAGCCCTACACCAATAAGGTGGGGTACAGCGAGCGCACCGACGTGCCGATCGAGCCGCGCATCTCCCTGCAGTGGTTTGTGAAAATGAAGGATTTTAGCAAGCCCGCCCTCGACCACGTGATGAACGACGACGTGCAGTTTTGGCCGCCGAAATTCAAAAACTCCTACCGCAACTGGATGGAGAACGTCAAGGACTGGTGCATCTCGCGGCAGCTCTGGTGGGGCCACCGCATTCCCGCGTGGTACTACGGCAGCGGCGAGCACGATTACGTGATCGCCAAGACGGCCGATGAGGCCGCAGCCCTCGCCTCCAAAGCCGCCGGCCGCGAAATGTCCCCGGCCGACCTCAAGCAAGACGAGGATGTGCTCGACACCTGGTTCAGCTCGTGGCTCTGGCCCATCTCGGTGTTTGACGGGTTTAAAAACAAGGAAGAAATCGATTACTACTACCCCACCAACGACCTGGTGACGGCGCCCGAAATCATGTTTTTCTGGGTGGCCCGAATGATCATTGCGGGGTATGAATACCGCGGCGAAAAGCCGTTTAAAAACGTGTACTACAC
>PXBU01000164.1 GCA_003566795.1 Puniceicoccaceae bacterium
GAGAGTTCGTTCGTTACCGTACAGAGCCGTGGCAACCCTTAATTTATAAACGGTTCCCGGTCAACGGAGGCCGGCGCACATGGTTCTCATTTTCCAAGAAAGACTTAAACAATGGCAAACCAGAAACGCTTTCGGTGGGTAAAACTTTCGATCCCGAATCACTCACGGCCTTGAAAAAAACAGAATGCAACAAGGATGAAATCGATGAGCGACACGTCCGGTACTCCCGCCAGCAATGCTGCTGGACCCGATGCAACCCGACTCTACCTCACCGAGATCGGCTATTCCCCGCTACTGACGGCGGAAGAGGAAATCCGCTACTCCCGGCGCGTCCACATGGGCGACGAAGCCGCCCGCAAGCGGATGATCGTCAGTAACCTCCGCCTCGTTGTGAAGATTTCGCGACGATATCTGAACCGGGGGCTGCCGTTGCTCGACATCATCGCCGAAGGCAACCTCGGCCTGATCCGTGCGGTCGAGAAATTCGATCCCGAGCGGGGTTTCCGCTTCTCCACCTACGCGACCTGGTGGATCCGGCAAAACATCGAGCGAGCCATCATGAACCAGGCGCGCACGATCAGGTTGCCGATCCATGTCGCCAAGGAAATCAATGTGTACCTGCGGGCCGCTCGGCGCCTGCAGCAAGAACTCGACCGGCCGCCCAGCACCGACGAGATCGCGGGGTTACTGGATCGAGAGCCGAAGGACGTCGATCGTATGCTGGCCTACCACGAGCAGCGCGTCGCCAGCAGCACGGTAAATTCCGATGACGGCGAACGTGGCGTCCTCGACCTGCTGCCCGATGAATCTGTGGGTGAGGCTGGCGAGGAATGCCAAGCGCGCGACATCAACAGCCTGATAGATTCCTGGCTCGAACGTCTCCCCGAAAAGCAGCGCGAGGTGGTCTCGCGTCGCTTTGGGCTCCGTGGCCACGAGCCGGCCACACTCGAGCAGGTCGGTGCGGCGATCGGCTTGACCCGCGAGCGTATCCGCCAGGTCCAGATGGAGGCGCTCGGTGGCTTGCATCGCTTGCTCGAATCGGAGGGCCTGGAGAAGGAGGCCGTGCTGGGCTGAGCCGCTGGCCTCAGTGTCATGGGCCCGGACGGCGCAGCTACAGTTGCGGACGGACACGGGATCTGGTTTAACATAACGCGTGCCGGGATCCACCGAATATGCTCCGGGAGACAGCGTGTTCACCACCGGGAACCTTCAACAGAATGCCCTCCTGGCCGCCCTCTCGGAGGCGGTACAGGAACGATTGGCTCCGTGCTTGAGACTCATGGACATGCCGCGGGGCAAGGTTCTTTACGACGCGGGGGACAAGCTCTCCCACGTCTATTTCCCGATCGACTCGATCATCTCCAAGGTCTACGTGATCGAAAGCGGCGCCTCCGCGGAAATCGTGATGGTCGGCAACGAGGGAATGGCCGGCATGGCCCTGCTCATGGGTGCCGAGTCCTCGACGAGCCGGGCGGTCGTGCAGCGGGCCGGCCACGTTTTCCAGCTGTCGAGACAGGCGCTCATGGCCGAATACGACCGGCATGGAGAACTGCAGCAACTGTTGCTGCGTTACACCCAGGCCAGGATCACGCAGATCGCGCAGAACGCGGTTTGCAATCGATACCATACGATCGACCAACAGTTATGCCGCTGGCTGCTGCTCTCCCTGGATCGCCTCCCGGACAACCGGTTGCTCATGACGCAGGAACTGATCGCCAACATGCTCGGTGTGCGGCGTGAAGGCGTCACCGAAGCGGCCCGCAAACTGCAGAGACAGGGCATCATCGATTACTATCGAGGAAGCATCACCGTGCTCGACCGCTCCAGGCTGGAGCAGCTGAGCTGCGAGTGTTACGGGGTGGTGAAGATGGAAACCGACCGGCTGTTAGCCCACGGGTAATTCATGGTTTTATCGACACATTTAACCTCCAGCACCTCCAGGGCCAACCGCTATTTACGTGCGGACAACGATCTTTCCACGGTGAGCAGCCGCACCGAAGTGATGAAACGCACTGCGGACATCGGTGTCCGTGAATGCGAACTCCGTGTCGATCACTGGCCTGAATTTTCCGGCCTCGAAGAGTTCGTTAAAGTAGGCCAGGTCTCGATTGGCCTGGAGCCCTACAACACGAAGCTTCTTGCCACGCGCCCGGTTTATGCGCAGGCTTGAGAGTGCAATCTTCAGCAACTTGAGATTTTGTCCGCCGACGGTTGCATAAACACCGTTCGGTCTCAAAGCTCGCTCGTAATCCGCCGGCGCCCGATCAGTCTTGACGTCGAGAATCAAATCATAGCGCTCACCAGTGCGCGTGAAATCCTGGGTTCGGTAGTCGATCGTATGATCGAAGCCCCACGATCGCATCGCTGCCAGCTTTGCGGCGCTATCAACGCCAGTCACTTCGACCTGCGCGAGCTTCAAGAGCTGAATGGCGATACTACCTACGCCACCCCCAGCGCCGTTTATCAGGATGGACTGGCCTGGTTCAGGCTGGCCACCCGCCATGAGTCCTTGCAGTGCAAGCATGCCCGCTTGCGGGATGGCGGCGGCTTGCTCAAAACTCATATTTGCGGATTTAAACGCCACAGCATTTTGTGGCGCGCACACATACTCCGCAAACCCGCCGAATCCGCAGCCAGACAAATCGCCGTACACTTCGTCGCCAGGTTCAAAGGCGCTGACTTTGCTGCCAACAGCCTCGATTCGCCCAGCAATATCAGACCCTATGATGATGTGCGGGCTAAACAAGCCCGCCATAAAACGATTTGGTACGACGGGTTGGCCCTGGAGCAAGCCCCAGTCCCAATCGTTGATTGAGACAGCATTGATCCTGATCAGTACCTGGTTGCTGGCAGGAATGGGTTTCTCGACCTCCTGAATTTCCAGGAAATCGGGTGACCCGTACTTTCGAATGAGCAGCGCCTTCATA
>PXBU01000023.1 GCA_003566795.1 Puniceicoccaceae bacterium
CGGCCGATCGCGCAAATCAACCCGCTTTCGCCGGAAACCGGGGCGGATTCGGCCCGTCTGAGCGAATTGGAGGCGGGTGGTTTAATCACGCGCCCGAAGCGCTGCAATCGATCCTGGGTTAAGGACTTAGTCGTGCCTGCCGAGGGCGCAGGCCTGGAGGTGGTGGGCAGTGTGGATGCTTTGATTGAGGAGCGGAACTCGGGGCGATGAATTTTTGGGATAGTTCTGCTCTGCTGCCTCTGCTGGTCACTGAGGCGGCTTCCGGGGCGACGCGCCAGTATTTGGAATCGCATCCGGAAATAGCGATCTGGTGGGGAACACCGGTCGAGTGTATGTCGGCACTGGCCCGTAAGGAGCGCGAGGGAGGGTTGGAACTTGAGCAAATGATTGCGGCAGAAAAGAAGCTCGAGCTTATTGTGCAAAACAGCGTCGTCGTCGATGCGACGGATCGTGTCCGCCTGCTGGCGCGCAAGCTGCTCCGCCGCTATCCGCTGGGGGCGGCCGACTCGCTACAGCTGGCAGCTGCCTGCATGCTGGCGGGAGATGTGACGGGAAGCTACGGCTTTGTTTGTAATGATGAGCGTTTGATGACCGCAGCTTCGAAAGAGGGCTTTGCGGTCATCAGGTTTTAAAACTATCTGGGCATCAATTTCTCCCTTTCAAATTGCGCGGCTCGCGGGGACGCTTGCCCTCCCTTTCAAGAAAGCTTGCCCGCGCTTCCCGTCGAACCATCGGCGGGGCGTTTTCGAAATCCTCAGGAAAACTTTCACAAAAAACCCTTGAACTAAGTCGGGGGTCCGTTGCTATCATAGTTTTATCGATATCATAATCCAACATCCCACTGCCGAGGACGGGTTGGCTGTCAACCAGCTCATCGCGGACAGTCCTCCGCTCGATACCAACTCGGTTTACTGTAATCTGCTGCAGTGCTCGCACTTTGCGGACACCTCGGTCATCGCCATGGAGGGTGAGACGGTGATGGGCTTCATCTCGGGCTACCGTGTTCCGGCCCGCCCGGAGGTGCTCTTCGTCTGGCAGGTGGTGGTCTCTTCCCAGGCGCGCGGGCAGGGGCTCGCCAGCCGCATGTTGGAAACCTTGCTGGCGTCCGATGCCTGTCGCGAGGTGACGCATATCGAAACCACCATCACCAGCGACAACCAACCCTCCCAGGCCCTCTTCAAAAAGCTGGCTGAGAAACTGAACGCGCCGATTGAACAGTCGGTGTTGTTTGATAAAAATGCCCACTTCGGTGGACAACACGAGAGCGAGAACTTAGTTCAGATAGGTCCTTTCAAGCACCCATAACCCAAGATAAATATGAAAATATTCGAAGAACTCGAATCCGAAGTCCGCAGCTATGCGCGCAATTTCCCACGAATTTTTAAACGTGCGCAGGGCGAGTTCCTCTATGACGAGGACGAAAACGAATACATCGACTTCCTGGCTGGTGCCGGGGCGCTCAACTACGGTCACAACCATCCGATCATGCGCACCAAGCTGATCGAATACATCGAGTCTGGCGGCATCACGCACAGTCTCGACCTCTACACAGATGCCAAGGCGGAGTTCATGGAGGCGTTCCGCGAAAAGATCCTGCGCCCCCGCGACATGGACTACACCTTGATGTTTACCGGGCCGACCGGCACCAATGCGGTCGAGGCCTCGCTGAAAATGGCACGCAAGCTCAAGCAACGCTCGCACGTCATCTCTTTCACCAATGGCTGGCATGGCCAGACTCTGGGTTCGCTGTCAATGACCGCGAATTCGCACCACCGTGACGGTGCGGGCATTGCCCTGACGGGCGCCCACCGCCTGCCTTATGACGGTTATCTGGGGGACGAGGTCAACACCATCGAGTATCTGGACAAGGTTTTGAGTGATACCAGCAGTGGTGTGGATCTGCCCGCCGCCTGCATTGTCGAGACCATCCAGGGTGAGGGCGGCGTCAACTACTGTAGTTTCGATTGGCTGCGCGGTCTTTCCGAGGTGTGTAAGAAGCACGACGTGCTGCTGATTATTGACGACATCCAAGCGGGCTGTGGTCGCTCGGGTCGCTTCTTCAGCTTTGAGGAGGCCGGTATCCAGCCGGATATCGTGACGCTCTCCAAGTCGCTCAGCGGCTACGGGTTGCCCTTCGCCATGGTCATGTTCAAGCCGGAGCTCGACCGTTGGAGTCCCGGCGAGCACAATGGCACCTTCCGGGGTAACTGCCACGCCTTCGTCACCGCCAAGGCGGCGATTGATACCTACTGGTCGGATGACACCTTTGCCAACGAAGTGCGCGAGAAAGGTAAATATATTGCCAAGCGCCTCGACAAGATCGTCGAGAAATACGGCGACGGGAACTTTACCGTCAAAGGGCGGGGCATGTTCCAGGGCATCAACTGTGTCAACGGCGAGATCGCCAGCAAGATCACCCGCGCGGCTTTCAAGAAGGGTCTCATCATCGAGACCAGCGGCACCGACGATCAAATCATCAAGCTGCTCTGCCCCTTGATTATCGCTGAGGAAGTGCTGGCCAAGGGCATCGACATCATTGAAGAGTCGATTAAGGAGGTCTGCGCCGACATCGATGTACCGGCGGAAAACTGCTACTTCGACGACGTCACGGTCAACGAAAAGAAGGAGAAGTAATTATGATTGTTCGTACCATGCAAGCAGCGGCAGAAACAGGCCGCAAAATCGTTTCGCCGGAAAAGAATTGGGACAGCACCCGCCTGTTGCTCAAGGAGGATGGGATGGGCTTTTCCTTCCATATCACCACCATCTACAAAGGCGCCGATTTCCGGATGCACTATCAAAACCATCTGGAGTCGGTCTATTGCATCTCCGGTAGAGGCGAGGTGGAGACCCTCGATGATGGCAAGGTGTATCCCATCGAGCCGGGCACGATCTACATCCTCGATAAACACGACCGCCACATTCTGCGGGCGTTTGAAGAGATGAAGATGGCCTGCGTCTTCAACCCGCCGCTCCATGGCAAAGAGGTGCACAACGCCGAAGGCGCCTACGAGCTGGAGGCGGACACAATCTAGTAGTCCGTCAAAAAATTTCACTCGTTGTAGCGACTGGCTTTATGCCAGGATCACGCCCTTACGCATGGCGACCCTGTCTGGATCGGGGGATAAACCCCCTCGCTACGAAGGATAAGAACATTATATGGTTCTGAGTTTCATCATCGTTCTCTCGCTCTTTTTAATGATTGGGCTTAGCTCGGTCTTTCTGAGCCGGGGGACGAAGGAGGACTATTACATCGCCAGTTCGAGTGTGCCCGCGCCGCTGGTTGGCCTGTCGGCGGTAGCGACCAATAACAGCGGTTACATGTTTATCGGTGTGATCGGCTATACCTATGCCACAGGTCTGGCGTCCATCTGGCTGATGATCGGCTGGATCGCGGGTGACTACCTGGCTTCCACCTTCATCCATTCGCGTCTGCGCAAGGCGACAGGCCGCACGCAGGAGGTGAGCTACAGTGGTGTGCTCAGTAACTGGGATGGTGTGATCGACTTGCGGCTGCAGCGCACCGCCGGGCTGATTTCGCTGGTCTTCCTGTTGGCCTATGCCAGTGCGCAGTTGGTGGCGGGGAGCAAGGCGCTGCATGTGCTGCTGGACTGGCCGACCTGGTCGGGCGCGGTTGTCGGCGCGATTCTGGTGATACTTTATTGCATAGCCGGAGGTATCCGAGCCTCCATCTGGACCGACGCCGCGCAGTCGGTTGTCATGATCGTGGCGATGGGGCTGATGCTGGTGGTCGCGGTGATGTCCTTTGGCGGGGTGGGGGGTGCCGTCGGGGAGATGCGTGAGATCGACGGCTACCTCAATTTATTCCCACAGGATTTGGTGCTGCCGGGTCTGATTGGCGGGCTGCTCTTTGCGCTCAGTTGGGGCTTTGCCGGGATGTCGGTGATTGGTCAGCCGCAGGTGATGGTGCGCTTTATGACGCTGGACGACGGCAGCCAGATGCAGCGGGCCCGCATGTGGTATTACATCTGGTTTACACTCTTTTACTGCATGGCGACGGGAGTGGGGCTGCTGTCGCGTATTTACATCAGTGACCCCGGCAACTTTGATGCCGAGCTGGCGCTGCCGACGATGGCGCAAGAGCTCTTGCCGGCCTTTGGTGCAGGTGTGGTGCTGGCGGGAATTTTTGCCGCGACCATGTCGACCGCTGATTCGCTGGTGCTCAGCTGCTCCTCCGCCGTGACGCACGACTTGCTGCCGCACAACATCGAAAAGCCGTGGGTGCTCAAGCTCGGCACGGCAATGATTACGCTAGGCGCGCTGGCTTGGGCCCTGTTGAACCAGCAGAGCGTCTTTAATTTGGTGATCATGTCCTGGTCTGGCTTGGCCAGTGCCTTTGCGCCGCTTTTGATCGTTCGATGTCTCGGCATGCGTCCCAAACCAGCTCTCAGCCTGATCGCTATGCTTACTGGCCTCGCCGTCGCGCTCGGCTGGCGCTTCATGGGCTGGCACTCGGCTGTTTACGAGGGCATGCCGGGCATTCTGACCGGTCTCGCCGTTCTGTGTGTCGGCATGCTATTTAGCAAAGCCCAAGCCGCGTCGACGGCGGATCTGGTAAAAGGGTGAGCGAGGCTTATTGAGTTGTATTTCAAGCACCTGGCGGCATACGAGAAGGATGCAACCAGAATCCTCCAAGACAGCGGCGCATCGTTCGCGGCTGTGGCAGCCCGACTTTCCGGTGCGGCCGGTGCGCTTTCCCTTTTTTTACGGGTGGGTGGTGGCGGTGTTTGCCACGCTGGGGGTGTGTGCCAGCATGCCGGGGCAGACGATTGGCGTGGGGGTGTTCAAGACCCGGCTGATGGAGGCGCTGGAGATGTCTTCGATGCAGTTGAGTGTGAGCTACATGCTGGGCACTTTTTTGAGTGCGTTTTTCTGAGTGCGGGCGGGCGCTTTTTTGACCGCTTTGGGGGGCGGCAATCGCTGGTTTATTCGGTGATTGCGCTGGGCGTGGTTTTGCTGGGGCTGAGTTTTGTGGACCGCATCAGTGCTTTAGCCGGGCACATTCCGTTGTTGAATCTCCATATTTGGCTACCGGCTTTTGTCTGTCTTTCGATTGGTTTTGCACTCTTGCGGTTTACCGGGCAGGGCATGGTCACGCTCTCCTCGCGGGCGATATTGGGTAAGTGGTTTGACCGCAAGCGGGGCCTGGTCACGGCGGCGAGCGGGGCGGTGGTTTCCTTTGTCTTCTCGGTGGCACCGCTGACTTTCGAACATCTGATCCGCCGCTTCGGCTGGCAGGGCGCCTGGCAGATACTGGCGGCGTTTTTGCTGATATTCATGGCGGTGTTGTTCTGGGTGTTTATCCGCGACAATCCAGAGGAGTGCGGCTTGGAAATGGATGGCGGCCAGGGCAGCAAGCCGCGCAAATCCAACCCGGACTCGACGGTCTATCGTGACTTTACCCGGGCCGAGGCGGCGCGCACCTTTTCCTTTTGGGTGTTTGCCCTCACGCTGGGGCTTTCCGGTCTGGTGGTGACGGCCTATAGCTTCCACATCCTGGAGATCGCGGATGAACTCGGCGTGAGTAATGACTTTATCCTGAAGCTTTTCGTGCCGGGCGCGGGGGTGGCCATCGTGGCGGGCTTTATCGTCTCATGGGCGACTGATTTGTCCTTTGTCCGCATCAAATATTTGTGCAGTTTTACGGGTGTGGCCGGAGTCGTGGCTTATGGCTGTCTCGGGCTGGGGAGCTATCCCGAGGTGGCCTGGTTGCATGTACTGGGATTTGGGGTGTCGGCGGGTTGCTTCTCCGGCCTGTCGATTATCGTCTGGCCGCGCTTCTTCGGGCGGCAGCACCTGGGGGCTATTTCCGGCTTGTTTATGACCACGGTGGTGCTGGCGAGTGCCGTCGGGCCTTTTTTCTTCAGCCTGGCAGAGGCTTATCTCGGGGCCTACAGTTATGCCTTCACCGCCTCGGCAGTGGTGGCCGGCATCCTGGCGGTGGCCTCGCTGTGGGCCGACAACCCGCAGCGCAAGCTGGCGGGTGAGTAGGGCGGAGATCGGAGTTCGGAGATGGGAGATCGAAGTTCGTAGATGGGTGGGCGGCCGCGTGGGGTCTGCGTGGGGCCTGCGCTTGCGCATGGCACCATCGCCGTGGAGGCGATGGCTGGGGCGAAGGTGCAACGGGTTGCCGAAGTGGGGAGGGGGATCGCAGCGCCTTGCAAGCGTCTGTCGAGACTTCGACAAGCTCAGTCCAGGGGATAAAGGGGCTTCACGCAGTTACGCCCGCTCAAGACCCTCTCCTACGAGCGCCGGTCGAGACTTCGACAGGCTCAGTCCAGGGGGCATGGCGCTAACTTAAGCAAGTAGCCGCTCATGATGGTAATCTTACTCATAATTCGCACAATTCACTTGCTAGCGTAGGAAATTCTGCCACATGGTTCCGTAATGCAAGCTGTTTACATTAAGAAATTCTCTGCTGTCTGCCTGCGTCTGCTGGCTGGGGTGCTGCTGTTGGCTGGCCTGCGGGTGCCGCTGCAGGCGGCGGAGGTTTGGGTGACGCTGGAGCCGCAGGCTTTTGTGGTGGAGCAAATCGGTGGTGATGCGGTGACGGTGCGGGTTTTGGTGCCACCGGGTCGCAGTCCGGCGACCTATGCACCGTCCCCGAGCGAGGTGAATGCGTTGGCGCGCAGCGATTTGTTTTTTGGCATTGGGGTGCCGACCGAAGGGAGACTACTGGAACGCATGCAGGATACACTACGGCAGGTGCGGGTCGTCGGGAGCGACACCTGGGTGCTGGAGGTGTTGGTGGCAACAGTTGCCTGCGGGGCGGAGGGGCAGGATCACGACGGCCACTCCTGTGGGCCGGGTGATGGTTCGGTGCTGGATCCCCACGTGTGGATGGATCCCTGGCAGATGATGTCCTTTGGCGAGAAGGTGGCAGCGGAGCTGAGCCAGTTGCACCCGGATGCGGCGCCTGAATTTGCTGCCCGGTTGGAGGATCTTAAGCAGCGACTGCAAGCACTCGACGCCGAGATACGCGATCAACTGGAGGCGACTCAAGGTGGTGAATTTTTTATCAATCATGCCTCGCTCGGGCATTTTGCCGCCCGCTACGGATTGAGGCAGCGCTCGATCGAGCATTTTGGGAGTCAACCTTCCGCGCGCCGTATCTCGGAGATGTTGCGCGAGGCGCGTCAGTCCAATACCACTGCTTTGCTGGCGCAGGTGCAATTCTCTCGTTCCACGGCGGACGTGCTGGCGCAGGCACTTGATGTGCCGGTTTTGACGGTGGATCCGCTGCGTCGGGATTACTTTGCCAACCTGCGGGAAGTGACCCAAGTCTTGCGGCAGGCTTTGGGCGAGGTGGACTCGGCGGTTAATTAGTATTCGCTGGGGTCGGTTTTTTTGTACAAGACTTCTTCATCGGCAAAGAGTGAGTTCACACCCTGCAGTTTGTTTTCAAGGCGTTTCCTTTGGCTATGGTGCCGAGGAGGTGTTGACTGATGTCGATTTCGACATACTTCCGGCGGACAATGTGTGCGTGGTGGGGCCGAATGGCGGGGGTAAAACAACACTGCTCAAGCTGATGCTGGGGCTGCTCAAGCCCAACTCCGGTCAGATCCGGGTATTTGGTGAAGCACCGCAAAAAATGCAGGGTGCGCTCGGCTATGTGCCGCAGCATTTGCATTTTGATCCAGTCTTTCCCGTGCGGGCACTCGATGTGGTGCTGATGGGGCGGGTCGGGCGGCGCAGCTTCGGCTTTACCACGCGAGAGGATCGCAAACTGGCGGAGCGGGCACTCGATCAAGTCGGGCAGCGGGCGCTGGCTCAGGCGCAGTTCGCCGAGCTGTCCGGTGGCCAGCGTCAGGCGGTGCTCATTGCCAGAGCTTTGGTGGGAGCGCCCCGTGCGATCCTGTTGGATGAACCGGACGCGCATATCGACCCCGGACGGCGGGATCGGCTCAAAGAACTGCTCGATTATCTGCCGCCCGATGTCACCCGGATTTTAGTCTCCCACAATATGGATTTCGTGGTCAGCTCGGTGGAAAAAGTAATTTGTGTACATCGACATGTCCATGTGCATCCCACCAGCGAACTCAGCCCCGCGCGGATCCGCAGTCTGTTTGGCAGTGACCTGCGGCTGGTGCGACACGACCGGGAGCATCCGACTGCCGGCGGGCATCACCACCCGCCCTTGGATGCCGATAGAGGGGAGGGCTCCTGATGGGTGGATTCTTCGAGCTATTGATGGATCCCGATGTGGGCTTTTTGCGCTACGCGTTGCTGCTCGGCTTGATTGGCAGTATCCCGCTGGGAGTGGTGGGGAGTTTTGTGGTGGTGCGGCGGATCAGCTATCTGGCTGCTGCGGTGGCGCACTCGGCGCTGGGCGGTATCGGACTCAGCCTCTTTGTTCGTATCGAACTAGGCTGGGACTGGATTTCGCCGCTTGCCGGCGCACTGGCCTTTACGGTGGCTTCCGCCTTGCTGATCGGATGGATCGCTGGAAAAAAAGGTCAACGGGAGGACGCCGCGATTGGCACTATCTGGGTGGGGGGTATGGCAATTGGTATCATCGCCATCGCTAAGACCTCGGGCTACAACGACCCGCTGGCCTTCCTTTTCGGGGACATCCTCTTGGTCCGCCAGGGTGACCTTTGGCTGGCTGCAGGCTTTGCTGTCTTTGTGGTCGGGCTCTTGGGAGTCTGGCATCGCCAGCTCTTCTCGGTGCTCTTCGATCCGGAGTTTGCCGCCTCGCGCGGCTTGCGTAAGGACCCGGTCTATCTGCTGTTGCTGGTGCTGACTGCGCTGACGGTCGTTATACTCGTTTCGCTGATCGGCGTCGTGCTGGTGGTGGCACTCTTGACCCTGCCTCCAGCGATTGCCCTGACGCATTTCAGGCGTTTTGGTTGGGTGATTGTGGCTGCCATCGGACTCAACGCGCTATGCATTAGTCTCGGACTATGGTTGAGCTACATCCTCGATTTTCCCACCGGTCCTTCGATTGTTCTGGTAGCGGTCGGGTTCTATGGGACGACGCTTTTGCGGAGGGGATCATCGGCGGTCGGGAACTAGGTCGGCAGGGTGAAGTGATCCATAAGTTTTCACGGAATATCTCGTAGCGACTGGTTTTATGCCAGGATAGAGCCCTTTCGAATCGAGACTTCGACAAGCTCAGTTCAGGCGGGATAGGCCCTCTCGCTACGCAAATGATGAATCGAGGGATAAACCCTCTCGCTACGAACGATACGAGACAAAGTCGGAAGTGACCAGGCATTCCGTTGCCTCGGTGGCATGGAATCTGAATTGCTGTCGGGCGGGCAGGAGTGCGTTGTCGCCTGGCTGGATGGTGGCCCCATCCGCTGCCCGCAGCGAGCCGCTGATTAGGCTGATAATCGTGGGCGAACCGGCTGGAAAGGTCAGCATTTCGCCTGGCTGACGAATCTCTTTTCGGAGCTTGAAAATTTCACTTTCCACCAGGGTTTGCGAGCACCCCGTGGGTTTGATGGTGCTCGGTTCAAAGTCGTTAAAGTCGATGCTCTTGAGGGATGCTTCGACATGCAGTTGGCGGGGCTTGCCGTCGAGACCGGCTCTGCCCCAGTCGTAAACCCGGTAGGTGGTATCTGAGTTTTGCTGGATCTCTAAAATGAGATTGCCGCCGCCGATAGCGTGGAGGCGCCCGCTTGGGATAAAAATTGACTCGCCAGCCCGCACTGGAAACGAGTGCACCAGCTGCGCCAGAGTATTTTGTTCGAGCGCTTGTTCAAAATCGCTCCGGCGGATACCTTGCTTGAGTCCGGCGATGAGTGTGGCTGTGGGTTCGGCATCGGCGATATACCAATTTTCAGTTTTGGGCTCGCCGCCCAGTTCAAATGCCACCTCTTGCGGCGGGTGTACTTGCAGGCTCAGCTGCTGCTGGCAATCCAGCCATTTTACCAAAATCGGGAAGGGGCGCTCTGCCGACCAGCCGGGCCCCATGATGCCCGCCGGGTCAGCTGCGATCAGTTCGCGTATTGTCCGACCATCTTCAGTGACAGATTGCGCTTCGGGGCGGTCCACCATCTCCCAGCTCTCGCCAATCCTTTTGCCAGGCGGTAGTTGGCGCCCCAATTTATCAGCGAGCTTGCGCCCACCCCAGACGCGCTCCTGGTAAAGCGGCTTGAAGAGAATGAATTTCATGATTTTATTTGGGACACTAGGGGAAAACACCACGCATGGAATAAACTTTTGCAATGCGTTCCAGTGCTGTGGCATACGAAGCCTGCCGTAGGTTGCAGTCGAGTCTGGCGGCCGTTTCAAGGACGCATTCGGCGGCCCGACACATGACGGTCTTTAATCGTTCGTCGACGACTGATTCATCCCAGGTTTCGGAGAGGCGGTTTTGTTTCCACTCAAAATAGCTTACCGTCACGCCACCCGAGTTGCAAAGAATGGCCGGCAATACCTCCACGCCCTTGTTTAATAGGTGCTTTTCTGCATTGGGCGTCGTGGGCGCATTGGCAGCTTCCACCAGCACTTTGCACTGCATCTTCTTGGCATGTTCAAGGTCGACCATCTGTTCGAGGGCCGCGGGGATAAATAGATCCACTGGTGTCGAATAAAAATCGGATTCGGTGATGGCTTGAGCCTCCGAATACCCGGCGACGCCGCCCGTCTCCCGCACGTGCGTGGCAAGTTGCTCGGCATCGATGCCATTTTTGCTGAAGATCGCTCCGGTGTGGTCGAGGACGGCCCGCAGGCGTGCCCCTTTCGCTTGCAGCAGGCGCGCCGCCCATGAGCCGACATTACCGTATCCAATCAAGCTAAAGTCCTGGGTCGAAAGGTCGATTCCAATGCCGGGAAGCATCGTTTCCAAAACAAAAACAACCCCTTGGGCGGTCGCTTTCTCGCGGCCGGCGGACCCACCGAATTCCAGCGGTTTACCGGTGACGATGCCCCGTGCGGTCACTTTTCGCGAAGACTCGGCAAAGTTGATGTAGGTGTCAGCCATCCAAGCCATCGTTTGGGCGTTGGTCCCGACATCCGGTGCCGGAATATCATAGTCGGGCCCGATGTTATTGCCCAGCGCCGCCGTCAGCCGCCGGGTGACTCGCTCCAACTCCCGCGGGCTCATGGCACGCGGATCGATTTTCAGCGCACCTTTGGCCCCGCCGTAGGGAAGACGGACCAGCGCACATTTCATTGTCATGAGCAGCGCGAGTGTCTTGACCTCATCCAGTTTGATGGTGTGGTGATAGCGCATGCCGCCCTTATAGGGTCCGAGCAAATTGTTGTGTTGGACGCGATAGCCTTTGAACAATTGCCAGGAGCCGTCATCCATTTGAGCTGGAAAGTGGACCATGATTTCATTTTTCGGCTGAGAGAGCATCAGCTTCACATTATGCGGGAGATCAATCAGATCCGCAGCTTCCAACACCGAGCTGATGGTCTGATAATAGAGGTTGTCCTCGTCGTAATATTCTTCGAGCTCGTCGAAGATCTCACGGGCAGATTGGCGGGGAGTGGTTTGAGGTGGGTTCATTTCGTGACCTTAGCCCAAGATTCGGGGTCGGTCACTACGAAAAGCCAAAAAATAAGAATTACCATTGAGATTATCCATTTTGAACCGACATTAAAGACTGTGAGTAACGAAGCACCATTTGATCCAGCCCGTATCCGCCAGGACTTTCCGATTCTACAAACTGAAGTTCGCGGGAAGCCGCTGACTTATCTGGATAGTGGCGCGACTGCGCAAAAGCCAGCGGCGGTGATCGAGGCTTTGGACCGCTACTATCGATGTGAGAATGCCAACATTCATCGTGGGCTGTATCATCTGAGTGAACGGGCCACCGAGGCTTATGAGGCGACACGTGGGAAGGTGGCCGACTTCCTCGGTGCGGGAGACGTCGACGAGATCGTATTTGTCCGGGGGGCGACTGAGGGGATTAATCTGGTGGCCCACGGCTTTATCGAGGCGGTGCTCAAGCCCGGTGATGAGATCCTAATCAGCCACATGGAGCACCATGCCAATATCGTGCCCTGGCAGATCGCGGCGGCCAAGACGGGGGCCGAGCTGAAGGTGATCCCGGTGACGGACTCCGGCGAGCTCGACCTTGCGCGTTTTGAGGCGATGCTGTCGGAGAAGACGAAGTTGCTGTCGATTGTGCATGTTTCCAACACGCTCGGCACCATCAATCCGGTGCGGAGCATGATCAAGCAGGCGCAGGCGCTGGGAGTGCCGGTGCTGCTGGATGGCTGCCAGTCCGCACCCCACATGCCGGTGAATCTGGCCGAGCTGGGTTGCGACTTCTTTGTATTTTCCGGACACAAGCTATTTGGCCCCACCGGCATCGGGGTGCTGTGGGGAAAGCGGGAGTGGCTGGAAAGATTCCCGCCCTACCAGAGCGGGGGGGACATGATCGAACAAGTCGACTTCGCCGGCACGACCTACAAGCCGATCCCCTCCAAATTTGAGGCGGGCACCCCGCACATCGCCGGTGTCATCGGGCTCTCGGCGGCGATTGATTATGTGAACGCTTTGGACCGTGTGGGTGCGCTCGCGCATGAGGCCCAGCTGCTTGAGGCAGCGGTGGAGGTACTAGCGGGAGTGGATGGGCTGCGCGTCATTGGCACAGCAGCGGATAAGGCGGCCATGCTTTCTTTTGTTATCGAGGGCATTCACCCCCACGACATCGGCACCTTCCTCGATGCGGATGGTGTCGCTGTGCGGGCGGGGCATCACTGCACCCAGCCGCTCTTGAAGCGCTTCGGTCTGGCAGCCACCGCCCGTGCCTCATTTAGCTTTTACAATAACTTGGAGGACGTGGATCGCTTTGCCAACGCGGTGCATAAGCTGCAGCGGTTCTTTGGGTAGCGGTTGCGGTGGTCGGTGGTCGGTGGTCGGTAGACGGTAGACGGTGGTCGGTGGTCGGTAGACGGTAG
>PXBU01000006.1 GCA_003566795.1 Puniceicoccaceae bacterium
GCTCGGCTCCCAGTGAGAGCGCGGTGACCAGAAAGAGTAGCGATAGCAGCAGCGATGATTTCATAGTTCGTTTTCTTATGTGCTGTTTTCCTATGTGTTCTCAGAAATTTCGACGGCCTCAGCTCACCGGCACCAGCATGAAATCCCTGAAGCTGACGCCATTGAAGAAGAAATGCAGTCGGGAGAAGCTCAGCACATTGCTGCCTCGTTGCAATTCAACTCTGACTGGTTCGATTTCACCCCACATGCCCTTGGTGAAAGGCAGCGCGATGTGGGTGGATTCATTTGCGCCGTTGATCGTCAGGTCCACCGATTGATCCCAGGCTGGAGTGACGACTCTGGCTCTGAGTTCGTAGGTGCCTGCTCTGGGTGCATGGACGGTGTATTCGAAACGCTCACCCATACCGTAGCGGCGGAAATGCAGCTGGTAGCCGCCCAGATTGCTTGGCATAAAGCGGATGTTTTCTGTATTGTCGGTGTGACTTGAGGTGGCGGCGGCAGGGATATAAATTGCGCCCGCGTCATTGACGACGATCTCACGCTCGGATGCGGGGATTTCAACGGTATTGGGAACGTTGGCATCGTAGGAGCCATCGGCTTCTCCCAAATCTTCCCCCACTGCGATAAGAATCTGAGGATCGACGCGCTGAATGATCCCTTCCTGCACAATTGAGGCGACCGCGTTCCAAGGTTCGATTGCCGGGGCTCGCCCGGGATTTCTATTCCACCTTCTGCCATCCCGGTAACCCAAGCCCCCGCTGTGGTCTTCATCCATCGCCTTACCGATCCACTGGGCCCGTTTTACTAGTATGAAAGCATTTGGTTCCTGGCGGGCTTCGGTGCTGGCGCGGAAATCGGCGCATGAGCGGTAGCCCCGCATATTGCGGTTGTTTCGATTCCAAGGTCCGCCGAGGTAGGTCACCCAGCCGGATGGCGTGTAGCGTGCGATGGAAGCATGGCCGCGCTGCGAGCGCCGCTCGACCGGCACACCAAATGCCTTGAGAATGTAATGGCCAAAGTGCGCCCGTCGGCCACAGATGCCGCCAACGGCGAGGATGTTCTGCATTCGCTCCAGATCGTCACGGTCGTAACTCAGATTATCGCCCCAGTTCAGGAACATGGAGGTGTATTGGATCTCCTCGTCGACGATTTTTGAATAGCGCAGGGAGTCCACCGGGTAGTCCACCAGGTCAGGCCGGTAGTTGCGTAGCATCTCGCGGCCCCAAGTCAGGTATTCGCCGGTCTGGTAGCTGTCCACCACCATGCGCAGGCTCCAGGCATCATGCTTCTCGAAGTCGGGATCCAACTCGCCGTCCTGCCACCATTTTTTGTAATCGAGAAAACGCTCCACGGGGTCGATGAAGATGGTGTTTTCAGTCACGGGATTACCGAAGCCTTCCTGCTCCGGTGTGCTCGCGGCAATTGGCCGGGCATGCTCCAAGGCAACTGCGAGAGCCAGTTGCTCGAGGAATCCCCCACGGGCCTCAGGGCTGGCTTGCTGGATGTTCTCGTAGATTTCCATGGCCTTGCCATATCTTCCAGCAGCTGCACCGTCGGCCACCAGCATGCGCATCATGAGTGGCGTATCGTTGAGCAATCGTTCAATACGCTGCTCATATTCGCGGCCCTGCTGGCCATAGACGGCCAGCCAATAGGGGTCGGCCTCCCGCAACACCATGAACTGCACCAGCTTGGCGTCGAGCTCCGGACTGGATAGCGCGAGGTGGATACTGGCATTGCTCAAGTCCCGCATGGCCGCCGTCCTTAATTCCACGAGTTCCGCTTTCACTGCTGCAATGGCATTTTCTCTGTCTTGCTTTTGGCGAGCCAGCTCACCCCGCTGCTGACGGGCATTCTCCATCGCCTTTCTGGCATTCTCCAGCCGCTCGGGCGCGCGATCCAGATCTCGTTTACGGTTGCGGAGTTGCCCCTCGCCATGCTCAATGATGAATGCTTTGTCCGCATCGTCATCGGGGAGAGCGTGGGCCCATTCCAAGAAGGCCTGCCTGGTCGCGACGGTTGCTTTGAGACTTTCCAAATTCTTCTCGGCGCGCTGGAAGTTCGCCATGGTCTGCTCGTAATCGTTAAAATTCCGCAGCTGGTTTTTACTGCGGAACAATGATTCATCCGCCGCGGCTATGGCCGATAGGTGAGCGAGGAAGGCCTTATGCTGGTCCTCCGTGATCGTGGGTGCCGCCTCGCGGATTTCCGCCTGAAGCGTCTTCATCTTTTCCGCGTATTTTGCCTCCAGGCGCCTGCCGGTCGCGGTCAAATCGATCCAAACGTCATGCATTCTGCCACGCTCCTGGTCCAGTCTGGCATTGGACCCCTGGATGGAGGGTCTGGCCTCCGCCGTTTGAGGCAGCGCCATCGAGCTGAACACCAGGGTGGTGGCCAGTATGGCGGCCATATTTAGCCCCGCGACGAGATGGGGCAGCTTGAATTTTGGGGCGGGGAGGTAACTTTTTTTCATGATTTTTGTTGGATATTTTACTGCGAAGACCCAAGTTGAAATGGTCCTCAACCTTAAAAGAGACAGCTCATCTCGTGTTAAGTTCACGAATTCGCAAGATTAATCTCTGCTACGAGTGAATGGATAATCCTAAAAAGAGTAGCCAGAGGACAGAGGGCAAAGGACAGAGATTGATGACCAGGTAGTTATGCAATTTCAGGCTTCGCCAAAACGGCGATTAACGAGTTGTTTTTTTGCTATTTTTAGTGGAAGACGCTAGCGGTAGGGCTCGAGCGCGCTCGATGCCGGATGGTGCGAGTGCCGCAGGGCCTCCGGTCGCGGGATGAATCCTCGCGACTACAATCGCATGGCCGTTCGATCCAAACGCTAAGGCGTTCGGCTACCACGCCTGCCACGTAGCCGAAGCCCTTAGGCTTTGGTTATTGCTTTTCAAACACCA
>PXBU01000288.1 GCA_003566795.1 Puniceicoccaceae bacterium
AATGGGCATGCGATTGTGGCGAGTAGTAGCACTTCGCTGCGCAATCGCAGAACACGCCTGTATATCCCGAACAACGTAGATGACGGCATCAACTTTTCCGCTAAGGAAATTTTTTATATAGCAAATAACCAGTGGTATAACGCACAGGGAAATGAACCCGTAGCCCAAGATTATGTTTTAAGCCCAGACAGTTTCTTCACCGTTTCCCACCCCAACACCGTAGCCCAAGCCACAGAATTCCGCTCTTCGGGTGAGGTGGTAATCGACAGCATCTCTATTCCGCTACACTCGCTCGCTGGTGGCGCTCAAGACAACCATCTCACTGTTCCGAGACCTGTCGACATCAGGGTCGATCAGTTGAATTTGATCGAAAGCGGAGCGTTTGAGCCTAGCGACGGGACATCTCTGCGGAATCGAAAAGATGTTATATTTTTATACGACAACGACGTTGCCAGAATAAATAGGTCTGCAGACACAATTTTGTATCATGATGGAACCACATGGCGCAATGCCGTGGGTAACGTTGAAGCATCTGATTTCGTCGTTCCTGCATCCTCCGGCTTTATAATCAGAAAAGCTGGCTCTGGTTTAGCGTCGACAAGCTTTTGGACTAACCTACCCACCTATTAATCTTTCCAAATTCCATCTGACCTCGCTTGTAACACAATGAAACTAAATAAGGCCCTATTTTTACTTCCGCTGGTTGCCCTTTCGCAGCATCTGGTAGCTTCTGTGACAATAAGCTTTGAATTTGAAGCTCTTAGAGATTCGTCCGGTATTCCACTCTCCGGTGACACATATACTATCTTAGTTGCCGATTCAAACAAGGATTCCATCTTTCCAAGTCCTTCTGATTTACTCGGGGCCCAGTTGAATTTGGGAGACGACATCGCAGGAAACCGCATATTTTATTCGGGAACATTCAATGGCTCGATATTCGATGATACCGCTGCCTCCCTCGAAGCCAGCGACTTAGGCTTGAGTGACAACACCGAAATAGATGGCACTCGTTGGGCAGTTTACTGGTTTCCGGGACTCTCATCCGCACCAGGAGCATCTGGACTTCAACAGGGTCAAAATTACGGCTTTTTTCACAGTGACCAGATAGACCCCACTGCGCAGGCTTTTGGTGCGACAGCTTCGATGGTAATGCCACCAGACGGTACTCAGGCCCAAACAATTCTTTATTTCGACACTGAAACTGAAAATACTTCCGCCCCATCCGTCCAAGACTTCACGGCAGATCTGACTGTCGTCCCAGAGCCTTCGACCTTGTTGCTGGTGGGACTGGCTTCCTTTGCCTTTCTACTGCGTCGTCGCATCTAGTCCATTTTGCAACAGGTGAGATGCGATGTTACTTGCTACTTCCGCGTAGCTGCGTTCTTGCTTTGACCTGCCTGACACTTGCGATCAACAGTTCCCCAGCCAGCGTTTCAATTGAATTTGGCTTTGGGTGGCTAAGAGAACCATCTGGTGAAATCGCAACACCAGGTTCGCTCGGTGTCCTTTTAGTGGCACCACCTGGGGAGACATTACCTGGAGGACTTCAAGTAAATTCCTCCCTGTCCGAGAATAACATTGCAACCGCAAGAGCGGATTTCGGCGGGGCCAGTATCGTTCCTGGCTCCGTCATTGGAAACTCTCTAATCGTGGCGACCGGACAAATCGACGAGCAGGGTGATTTCCAAAAACTGATTGTGTGGGACGATCAAGGTTACGAGATGATCGAAGTTGGAGACCTAATAGGATTCTATTGGTTCCCGGGTATCGCAGCGGAAACTGGCGTGCTACCTGAAAGCGATTTCAGCATTGGGGGAATGCAAGAGAGCCAGTTAAGTGGAGGTGAGTTCGATGGCAATCAAGCGATGATCGTACCGCCCAATGTAGGAAGTAATTGGACCATCGCTTACTTCGACGCAGACTCCACCGGTGACCCTTCCTCCCTCCCCCCCTCCCGCTTCACGGCCATCCATGTGCCACCCAGCGGCTATCAAGTCTGGCGTGACCTTGAGTTCACGCAGGCGCAGATCGAGGCGGGTGCGGCGGCACCCGAGGCGGATCCGGACGGTGATGGCCTGCCGAATTTGCTGGAGTATGCGACCGGGAGTTCACCGCTGGAGCCGAGCACCAATCCGCTGACCATCGCTCACGGCGACGAGACACTGCGCTTACAGTTCAACCAAATCGCGGACCCGGAGCTGCGCTACCGAATCGAGGCCACCGATGATCTGAGCCTTTCGCCCTGGCCGGAAGTCGTCTTTGAATCGAGCGGCGTGGACAACGTCGGCGAGCAGATTGAGATCAGTCCGCCCCTCTCCTCCGGCCAGCGCTTTTTCCGGCTGCGCGTCGATTTTCTGGTGGAATAATTCAAGATCACCAACTCTGAACTCCCCAACCTCTCCCCCTAGCGGCCTGTCCGCCGTAGCTTTCAGCGTAGGTGGGCGCAGGAGCGGTTGTAAAAAATGAACCTACCCTAGCTGCCGAAGCCATCGCCTGAACGGCGATGGTGCCATGCGCAAGCGCAGACTCCACTAAGCACCGCCCACCAAGCACCGCCCACCGACAACCGAACACCGACAACCGGCACCATCACTCCTGCGAGATTACCACTCGCATGAACTTCGGCGGACGGGGCGCGCCCCCGCCTTCGACCGGCACCGAGGCGGAGAACGGCACGCTGACCACCTCGTAGTCTGATGCACTGCTCTCGTCGGTCAGCACGGTGGGCGTGGCGTGGCTCGGAGTCCATTCTTTGAGATCGGCACTGAACTGGACCGTGTAGACTAGCCCCGCCGCGGCGTGATGCTTCAAGCGGGTAAAGATCGCCCGCTCATCGGCCGCTTGACCCGACTCGGCCATATCCATGAGCGTCGGCGCACCAGGCTCGGTCAACTCACCACCGACCG
>PXBU01000301.1 GCA_003566795.1 Puniceicoccaceae bacterium
GAACTGCTGGCGGGCGAAGCCAAACAACAGGCCGTCTTCGATAAGAAGCTCGCCCAGGAGGAAATCTGGATCCGCAAGGGCATCCAGGCCCGCCGCACCCGCAACGAGGGCCGCGTCCGCTCACTCAAAAAAATGCGGGAGGAACGCGCCGAGCGCCGCCAGTTGCAGGGCAAAAGCAAGCTCGACCTCAGCGACGCCCAGCTCTCAGGGCGCAAAGTCATCAGTGTCGACGACATCAGCTACACCTGGAACCAACAGCCCCTGATCGAAAACTTCAGCACCACCATCTGGCGCGGTGACAAAATCGGCATCATCGGCCTCAACGGCAGCGGCAAAACCACGCTGCTCAATCTACTGCTCAATAAGCTCACGCCCAACAGCGGCACTGTCACCCACGGCACTAAGCTGGAAGTCGCCTACTTCGACCAGCATCGCGATCAGCTGGATGATACACTCAGCGTCGCCGAAAACGTGCACCCGGCCGGTGAGATGGTCAGCATCAACGGCAAGCCACGGCACATCCTCTCCTACTTGCAGGACTTCCTCTTCACGCCCCACACCTCCCGCTCACCCATCACCAAACTCTCCGGCGGCGAGCGCGCCCGCCTGCTGCTGGCCAAGCTCTTCCTCCAGCCGGCCAACGTGCTGGTGCTCGACGAGCCCACCAACGACCTCGACATCGAGACCGTCGAACTGCTGGAAGAGCGCCTGCTCGAATACAGCGGCACCCTCCTGCTGGTGAGCCACGACCGCAGCTTTCTGAATAACGTCGTCACCAGCACCATCGCGCTCCAGGGCAACGGTCAACTCGAAGAGTTTATCGGCGGCTGCGATACCTGGCTCGCCCAACAAGCGCAACAAAGCAACGCCTCCAAAAAAACAAAAAGCCCCGCCAGCACCCCGGCCGCAGCCACCCCACCCCCAGAGCCAAAGCGGCGCCTGTCGAATAAAGAACGCGAAGCGCTCAAAACCCTGCCGGGTAAGATCAAGCAAATGGAGGCCGAACTCGAAAGCCTCTCCAACCGAATGGCCTCGGCCGACTACTACCAGGACCCCGCCAGCAATATCACCGAGGATGCCAAGCAACTGGAGCAGCTGGAAAACGAAATTCTGGCCAGCTACGAGCAACTGGAAGAGCTGGAGGGGGTTGAACATTGAACGTCCGAAGCAGCCACCGTAGGGGCTTGCCTATGGGAAGCCCGCGAGCGCACGGAAGCACAATGAACCTCCCAAACCTCCCGAACGTTCGCGGGTGCCGCAAGCGGACACCCCTACGACCAGAATCGTAATTGGAGGGCGACAGCCACCGTAGGGGCTTGCCTATGGGAAGCCCGCGAGCGCACGGAAACGCAATGAACGTCCCAACCCTCCCGAACGTTCGCGGGTGCCGCAAGCGGACACCCCTACGACCAGAATCGTAATTGGAGGGCAACACCCACCGTAGGGGCTTTCCTATGGGAAGCCCGCGAGCGCACGGAAGCGCAATGAACCTCCCAACCCTCCCGAACGTTCGCGGGTGCCGCAAGCGGGCACCCCTACGGTCCGATAACCCGTCGGCGGATGTGCAAGTGGCGTTTGACTCTTTTCATCCCACCTTGCATTCTACCCCTATGAATGCACTCACCGATACGGAACTCGAAGTGGCCCTCAGCGATCTGGCAGGCTGGGAAGTCGAAAATGACAAACTTACCAAGCTCATGACTTTTGAGAGTTTTCGCGATGCGATGACTTTCCTCATGCGCCTGGCTTTTGAGATCGAGGACATGAACCATCACCCCGAAATCGAAAACGTTTACAACAAGGTTCGCTTTAGCCTCACCACCCATGACGCGGGCAGCAAGGTGACCGAGAAGGATATCAAGCTCGCGCGCCAGATCGAGAATTTGCGCGGATAATCCTAGATCCAGAAGTCGGAGGTCAGAGAACAGGATGTGCGGGCCTAGAGAAATGAAGCCTCGAGGTCAGATGTTGAGGTTCAATGCCCTGCAATAAAAATATGTCAGATGCCATCTTGCAGATTCGGGGCCTCACCAAACGCTTTGGGGACTTCACCGCGCTCCAAGAGGTCGACCTGGAAATTGCCTCGGGGGAGATATTCGCCTTGCTCGGTCCCAATGGTGCCGGCAAGACGACCTTGATCGGCTGTGTCACCGGGCTCGCTCGCAGCTTCGAGGGCTCGATTCTAGTCGGCGGACATGACGTGCGCAAAGAACCCAAGCTGGTGCGTCAATTGATCGGGCTGGTGCCGCAGGAGTTGAACTACGACGGCTTCTTCTCCACCCGGGAGACGCTGCTCTACCACGCCTCCTATTTCGGCGTGCCGTTTAAGAGCCCGGTCCATGAGGAGCTGCTGCGGGACTTCTCCCTGCTGGAAAAATCCGAGGAAAACTCCCGCCACCTGTCCGGCGGCATGAAACGCCGACTGATGATCTGCAAGGCTCTGGCGCACCGTCCGGCGATTCTTTTTCTGGATGAACCCACCGCCGGCGTCGATGTCGACCTGCGCGACAAACTCTGGGACTACATCCGCCAACTGCGCGATATCGGGGTAACGGTCGTCCTGACTACCCACTACCTCGAAGAAGCGGAGCAACTGGCAGATCGCATCGGCATCATCGACCACGGCCGTCTGGTGGAGGTGGATTCCAACGCCGGTCTCCGCCAGAAATACGGAGAGTCCCGCCACGTGCTGGAACTCTCGCGTCCCTTGAGCGACGCCGAAGCCCGGCAGCTCAGCGCGCACGAGGCGATCGACCGGGCCGAGGCCAAGACCGTGGCGATGGCCTCCGGGGCCACCGGCGGGCGGCGGCTGTCGACGGTGCTCAGCCTGGTCACCTCGCTCCCCGATTGTGAGGTGGCACACATCGAGACGCTGCGCCGGTCGATTGAGGATATTTTCAAGAGTATTGTCGCGGACTACCGGGCCAGCGAAGAGGCGGGGCATTCACAGCCAACACCGGTGACCGCACCTTCGA
The DNA here is from genome assembly GCA_003566795.1 of Puniceicoccaceae bacterium. Taxonomy (GTDB): domain Bacteria; phylum Verrucomicrobiota; class Verrucomicrobiia; order Opitutales; family Coraliomargaritaceae; genus Coraliomargarita_B. The sequence goes on from PXBU01000301.1 coordinate 2,976, forward strand.
TAGCACCGGAGCTAGCAGAAAAAGGTTTGGCAAAACTGGCTGAGGTGCGGGAACGGGCGCGCACGAATCGCGGCATCTACGGCACCTACGGTCTTTTTCGACGCGAGATCGCCCGCTTCCTCAGTATGTTTTGGGGTTCCATCATGAGCCCGGTTTTGACCACGGTACTGTGGTTTCTCGTCTTTGGTTACTCGCTGGGCGACCGGTTGCAGGAAATTGAGGGCCTCCCCTACGTCGATTTCCTGGTTCCTGGCTTGATCATCATGTCCGTGGTGATGAACGCCTTTATGAATGCGGGCTTTTCTTTTCTGCTGAATAAAATTCACGGCTCCATCAATGACCTGCTGGCCTCGCCGCTCTCGCCGCTGCAAATCACCCTCGCCTACATCGCGGCGGCTGCCATGCGCGGCTTGTTCATCGGCGCGACCATCTGGCTGGTGGCCGCGCTGATGGGTGCCGGCACGCTGGCCAATCCACCGCTGACGCTGCTGATGATCATACTCGCGGCGGCAAGCTTCGGCGCACTGGGTCTCTGCGTCGGTCTGCTGGCCAAGGACTTTGAGCAGGTCAACCTCGTGCCCAATTTCATTATTCTTCCGCTCACCTTTCTCGGGGGCGTGTTCTACTCGATCAAAATGTTACCCGCACCCTGGGACACCGTCGCCTTGTTCAACCCGCTGCTATACTTGGTCAGCGAGTTGCGCTATGCGATGACCGGTTACGCGGATGTGCCGGCGGGTGCCGGCTTGGTCGGCGGGCTGGCCTTTCTCATATTCGGCGCGGGCCTCTCCTACCTCCTGCTCAAAACCGGCTACCGCGTGCGGGAGTGAGGCTGTTAAAAAGTGCCCCCGGAGAGTGAATCCTACTTGTCAGCCACCCGACGAAGGGTTACTAATATTCAGCAGTAGTTAAAGCCAACCAACACCATGACTAATCACCCCAGTTTCTCTGAATGCCGTGGCTACGTCGCCGCCAATATGCACGGACGATCCCGACCAGCCAAAACGGCGCGGCACTTGCCAGCTGTCACCATCTCGCGCCAAGCCGGCGCGCGGGGCCGCACCATCGGCCTCAAACTACAGGAGGCACTCCGCGCACGAGATTCCAAATCCGAGATTCCCTGGACGCTCTTTGACGATAATCTCGTCCAGCAGGTGCTGGAGGACCACCAGCTCCCCAAGGACCTGGAGAAATTTATGCCGGACGACGCGGTCGGCGAACTGGAAAGCACCATCAACGAGCTGCTGGGTCGCCACCCCTCGCTCTGGACCTTGTTCGAGAAAACCGCCCAAACCATGGTGCGGCTCAGCCGCATGGGGCATACCATTCTGGTCGGCCGTGGCGGCAACGAGGTCACCCGTGGCTTTTCCAATGTCCTGCGGGTGCGCTTGATCGGCTCCGAGCCAAGACGGCAGCGTCAAATGATGCAGGTGCAGGACATGACGGAGAGTGAGGCCCGTAAGTTCGTCAAAGAGGAGGATACCGCCCGCCGCCGATTCATCCGGCAGCACTTCAACACGGATATCGACGACCCGATGCGCTACGACCTCGTGATCAATACCGACAATTTCAGCGATGATTGCATCGTGCAGCAGCTGATGGCCGCACTTGAAGGTAAACGCTAGTAATTTCCTGCGGTCGGCGCGAAAGAGGTCCATAACGTAGGGGCTTTGCTCTGCGAAGCCCGCGAGCGTTCAAAAGGTTGCGGAGCCAGTGTGAGCCCCCGAACGTTCGCGGGTGGCGCGAGCACCACCCCTACAGAAAAAATACCCGTCTCTTCAGGTCGGATAGCCCTTCGATTATTTATCGAGTAAGCTCGACCGCTTCCCAACGTATAGTTATCTTGAAGAGTTAAATGAACCATCTCCTTCCTTCCAGGTCGTAGCCTCTCGACGACCTCTTCATTCAATTGGCTATGCTAACTAAGAATCGACTCTCATCACGCTCTTGTAGTCCGCTATGCCGCCTGGCATTTGGGGCGGCGCTATTGGCCCTCCCCGGTTTCTTGTCAGCTCAACCGGGCGGCGGCCCGCAAAGACCACTGCCGGTTGTTGTCACGGCGGTCGAAAAAATCGATAGCTTCGGAGATACGCTTGAGGCGCTCGGCACCACGCTGGCGAATGAATCAGTCACGCTCACGGCCAATGCCACCGAATTGGTCGAATCCATTCACTTCGAAGACGGGCAATCCGTCGAACGCGGCGACATTCTGCTTCTATTGGAGCAGCGCGAAGAAGCAGCGCTGCTAAAGGCGGCCCAGGCGACCCTTGCCGAGCGGCAACGCGCCTTTGAACGCGCCATCGAACTCGTCGAGCAGCAAGCCGTCTCCACCGCCACGGTAGAGGAACGGCGCGCATTACTACAAGAGGCCGAGGGCCGGGTCGAAGAGATCGAGGCACGCATCCGCAACCGCATCGTCCGCGCACCCTTCGATGGCATACTGGGGCTGCGCCAGATCAGTCCCGGCGCACTACTGCGGCCGGGTGACGTGATTACCTCGATCGACGATCTCAGCCAGATCAAGGTCGACTTTGACGCCCCCTCGCTCTACCTCGCCGCGCTGCAGCCGGGGCTCCAGGTCGAGGGTCGGGTCGCCGCTTATCCGGATAAGGTATTTAACGGTGTCGTCGCTACTGTGCGCTCACGAATCGACCCGATCACCCGCACGGTAAGAGTTCGCGCCATCATGCCCAACCCGGATCTCCTGCTCCGCCCCGGTCTGCTGATGGCGATCCGTTTGGACAAAAATCCCCGCGAGAGCCTCTTGATCCTGGAAGGCACTGTTATTCAAGAAGGTGAGCGGAGTTTCGTATTCAAAGTCGAACAGGCCGATGATGACCAGCCGCCCACCGCGCATAAACATGAAGTTGAGCTGGGCGCACGCATCCCCGGCAAGGTGGAAGTCGTTAGCGGGCTCCAGGCGGGGGACCGCGTGATCGTTCACGGCCTGATGCAAGTGCGCGACGGGCAAGCACTGGATATCCTCGGCGAGTCCACCGGCGAAGAGCCCCTGGCATCGTTTCTCAAAAGTTCGTCGTCCAAGCCGGATGGCCAAGAGGAGGAGTCAAAGCCGTGATTCTCTCGGACATCTCAGTCAAGCGCCCGGTTCTGGCTGCGGTGCTCTCTTTGCTGCTGGTGGTGCTCGGCACTGTCTCCTTCACGCAGCTCCCGCTGCGCGAATACCCGGACATCGACCCCCCGGTCGTTTCGATTGACACCAACTACCCGGGTGCGGCGGCCAATGTCGTGGAGACGCGCATCACCCAGGTAATCGAGGATCGCATCGCGGGCATCGAGGGCATCAACTTCATTGACTCTCAGAGCACTGATGGGCGCTCGCGCATCTCCGTTGAGTTCAGCACCTCGCGCGATATCGATGATGCCGCCAACGACATCCGCGACCGCGTATCGGGGATTTTGGACAACCTCCCGACCGAGGCCGATCCGCCGGAGGTGCAGAAGGCGGACTCGAGTGACGACGTCATCGTCTGGCTGACGCTGACCAGCGAGACGATGGACTCGCTGGAACTGACCGACTACGCCAACCGCTTCATCGTCGACCGCTTCTCGATCCTACCCGGCGTGGCGCGCGTGCGCGTGGGCGGCGGCTTGGAATACGCCATGCGCGTCTGGCTCGACCGCACCGAACTGGCCGCCCGCGGCCTCACGGTGGAGGATGTCGAAAACGCATTGCGCCGTGAGAACGTGGAGCTGCCCGCCGGCAGCATCGAGTCACGGACCCGCCAATTCACCGCTCGCATTGACCGGGGCTACACCACCGAAGACGACTTTCGTCAACTCGTCGTTGCTCGCGGCGACAACGACTATCTGGTGCGCCTGGGCGAGATCGCCCGCGTCGAAAAAGCCGCCGTTGAGGAACGCACCTTCTTCCGCGGCAACGGCATCCCCCGTGTCGGGATTGGTATCATCAAGCAATCCACCGCCAATACCATCGAGGTGGCGCAGGCCGCGATCGACCAAACCGAGGTGGTGACTGCCAGCCTGCCGGAGGGGATGGAGATGTTTCCGGCCTACGACACATCAGTCTTTATTCGAAATGCAGTCAGTCAGGTGTACACCACCCTGGCGATCGCTGTCTCGCTGGTGATCTTTGTCATTTGGCTGTTTCTGGGCAGTGCCCGCGCCATGTTGATCCCGGCGGTGACGATTCCGGTAGCACTCGTCTCCAGCTTTATCGTCATCCAGGCGATGGGCTTCTCGGTCAATTTGCTCACCTTACTGGCACTGGTGCTCGCCATCGGTCTGGTGGTGGACGATGCCATCGTCGTGCTGGAAAACATCTCGCGACGGATTGAGGCCGGGGAGACGCCGCTGGTGGCGGCCTATCATGGGGCACGCCAAGTGGGATTTGCGGTGGTCGCCACCTCGATTGTCCTGATTTCAGTCTTTGTGCCGATTGCTTTCTTGGAGGGAGATCTTGGCCGACTCTTTGCCGAATTTGCGATCACCATGGCAGCGGCGGTCTTCTTCTCCACCCTGGTCGCGCTCACGCTCTCCTCCATGCTCGCCTCCAAGGCGTTGAAAAACTCTGCGAAAAACGCCTTTAGCCGTCGCATCGACAAGGATTTTAATCGTCTGCGCAAGGTCTATCTCTGGTTCCTGAATAAATGCCTGCGGCATTGGTATGCGGTGCTGCTGGTCTTTATCGGGCTGCTGGCGGTGGCTGTTTTTCTGTTCCGCAGCATCCCGTCGGAATATGCTCCCCGCGAGGACCGGGGTGCTTTCTTCGTGCTGGTGAATGGCCCGGAAGGCGCCTCCTTTGAATACATCAAGGAATACATGGAGATCGTCGAGGAACGTATGCTGAAATTTGTCGAAGCTGGTGAAATCGACCAGGCCATTGTGCGGGCACCGCGTGCATTCGGGGGAACCGTGACCAGCTTCAACGATGGTATCGTGATCGCGGTGCTCAGCCCCTGGGAAAATCGGCGTTCCGCCTGGGAGATTATGGACGATGTGCGTGAGAGTCTCTCCGATCTCACCGGGGTGCAGGCCTTCCCAGTCATGCGCCAGGGCTTTGGTGGCGGCATCCAGAAACCGGTCCAGTTTGTGATCGGCGGCGGCACCTACGACGAGTTGGCAGAGTGGCGCGATATTATTTTTGAACGTATCGAGGAGAACAACCCCGGCTTCGTGGGCCTCGATGCCGACTACCGGGAGACCAAACCGCAGATCGGCATCGCCATCGACCGCGACCGTGCCGCTGACCTCGGTGTCAGCGTCAGCGTGGTGGGCCGCACCCTGGAATCCATGCTCGGCGGACGGCGTGTCACCACTTTTATCGAAGACGGCGAGGAATACGACGTCATCGTCGAGGGTGAGCGCTCCACCCAGCAGACCCCCACCAACCTGGAGAATATCTATGTCCGATCAGCCACGACCGGTGGCTTGATCCCGCTCAGTAATGTCGTCACGCTACGGGAGTTTGCCGACTCCAGTTCGTTAAACCGCTACAACCGGGTGCGGGCAGTTACCCTCAGGTCCAACTTGGCGAACGGCTATACCCTGGGTGAAGCCCTGAATCATCTGGAGCGTTTGGTCCGCGAAGAACTGCCGGACAGGGCGGTGATTGACTACAAGGGCCAGTCGCTGGACTTCAAAGCCAGCGGTGCCTCCATTCTGTTCGTTTTTTGCCTCGGCCTCTTCATTGTTTATCTGGTTTTGGCGGCTCAGTTCGAGAGTTGGGTGCATCCGCTCGTGATCATGCTGTCCGTCCCCCTGGCGATCACCGGCGCCCTGGCAGGGCTCTATTTCTTCGATGGCAGCCTCAATATCTACACCCAGGTCGGGCTGATCATGCTGGTCGGACTCTCCGCTAAGAACGGCATCCTGATCGTCGAGTTCGTGAACCAGCTCCGCGATGGGGGTATGGAATTTCGCGAGGCGATCCTGGAGGCCGCCGGCATCCGTCTGCGACCAATTGTGATGACCGGGATCACTACCGCCGCTGGTTCCCTGCCGCTGATCCTGACCTCTGGCGCTGGCTCGGAAACCCGCGCCGCCATCGGCACCGTCATCTTCTCCGGCGTGCTGGCCGCCACTTTCTTCACCCTGATTATCGTCCCGGTCGCTTACTACCTGCTCGCCATGAAGACGGGCTCGCCGGGCGATGTCGCCCGTGCGCTCGACCAAGAGCGCGAAAAGTTCCTGCTCAAGGAGGGCTACCAATGAGACTGGCCCGCTGGCAATCCACCTCCCTGCTCAGCACAGCTGTTGGGGCACTTTTCTTCCTGTCGGCCTGCACGGTCGGGCCGGATTACAGCGAGCCGGAGATGCAGACCGTCATGGGATGGGCGGATTCGAATGATGCCTTCGTCGACGAGCAGGCCACCGATATTCGCTGGTGGGCCTCCTTCGAAGACCCGCTGCTCGAAAAATACATTGCGACCGCGATCCGCGAAAATCGCGACCTGCGCGCCTCGGAAAATCGTGTGCGCCGCGCCGCAGCCCTCCGCCGGGAAAGCTTTTCCGGCTTTTTACCGGTGGTGGGCTCCCAAGCCAGCCGCAGTCGGGATGGCACCAGCGGCAACACCGCCAATACCTTCTCCGGCGGCGCCCGCAGCACCCAGTATGATATGGGCCTCTCTGCCTCCTGGGAGCTCGACATCTTCGGCGGTGTCCGCCGCGCGGAAGAGGCGGCCACCGCCCGGCTGGAGAGCGAAATCGAGCGGCAGCGCGCGCTCCGGCTCGCCACTCTGGCAGAAGTCGCCCGCAACTACTATGAAGTGCGCGGTGCCCAAAAGCGTATCGCCATCACCGAAGACAATATCCGGCTGCAGGCCCGCACCTACGACTTGATTCGCAACCGCTTTGAAATGGGGGAGGCCTCCGAGTTCGACCTAAGCCGCTCGCGCGGCCAGCTCCGCAGCACCGAAGCGCGCTTGCCCAACCTCCACGCCGACATGCGGGCCGGGGTTTATCGCCTCTCCATCCTACTCGGACAAGCTCCCGGCTCACTGCTGGAGGAAATGACCCCGTCTGGAACCTTCCCCACGCCGCCTGACTTGCTACCGATCGGCCAAAGCTCCGAGCTGCTGTTGCGCCGGCCCGACCTGCGCGCCGCCGAGCGGGAACTGGCGGCTTCGACGGCGGACATCGGTGCCGCCACCGCCGACCTTTTCCCACGCTTCACGCTCCTCGGAAGTGCCGGTCGCCGCAGCGCCAGCAGCGCGGATCTGGGCAGCTCCGGCAGCAACCGCTACAGCACCACTCAACTCATCGAATGGCCCATTTTTCAGGGCTTCGCCCTCCGCGCCCGGGTCGACCTGCAAAAAGCCGAGGCCGAAGAGGCCCTCGCACGCTACGAGCAAGCCGTGCTCGAAGCCTTGGCTGACACCGAGAGCGCCCTGGTGCGCTTCCTGCGCGAACGCGAAACCTCTTCTATTTTGAAAGACGCGCTGGAGAACCGACAACGCGCCGTGAAACTGGCCCGCGCCCTCTTCGAATCCGGCGAGGAAGATTTTCTCGCCGTCCTCGACGCCGAGCGGGAACTGGTGACGGCCCAAGACGAACAGGCTCTCAGCAAAACCCGCTCCGTGCTGGAACTAGTCACACTCTACGCCGCCCTCGGCGGCGGCTGGGAAGCATTTGAATGACCCTGCTTTTGAGCAGGTTTTTCATTTTTTTGAACTGGCTTGTCTGTGAAAGCTTCATTCTTCTTTCCAACTAGCAGTCAAATCTTCGAGAGAATCGAAATACTCAATCTCCTCGTTCTTTTCACTTTTGTTTAAGGTATTCGAGGTCAGGACATTCGGCACTCGCAATTCAACAGGAAACTCACCCCGAAGCGCTATCTGACGATAGAGTAATCTCACCGCTTCTGTCGGAGTCATCCCGATCTGCTTAAGGATCGCCTCCGACTTTTTTTTTCGTCGCGTTATCTAGCCTAGCGTGAGCCGACAATGAAGTCGTCCGCGTAGCGCATGTAAACATGCGCACCGTGTAGTTTCTTCGACACCACTTTCTCCACCCACAGGTCTAATGCGTAGTGCAGGTAAATGTTCGCCAATACTGGCGAGATGATGCCACCTTGCGGTGTTCCTGTCGCTGGATGGATGACCTGTCCGGCTTCCTCAAGGATTCCGGCTTTCAGCCACTTTCGGATCAGACGTATAAACGCCTGATCGTCCACCCGCTGGCAGAGCATACGCTCCAACCAATCGTGATCGACGTTCTCGAAGAAGCCTTTGATGTCCGGCTCGACTACCGCCTCGGAGTAATACGGATGGGTCTGACTGCCCGGCGCTCATTTGCACGTCCTCCGGTTAGTTGGAGGTGCATACCCTTGCGGGAAGCGGCGGGCTCTCCCAAGTTCCGGGTCGCTTCTTTGCATACATGCCACGGCTTCCAACCCCGACGGGCCGGTCAGAGACTCACCAATGCGCCTCTGCCCGTGCTGACTTCCGAGTATGATAAAACCGTCGTCACCCGCATCTACTCTCTTTACGGGGCTAAATTGCCTTCGGGGACTGCGAACCCCCTGCGGCCTGCATGCTTCCCTGTGTACGCTTCGTTCGAATCGTTCCGCCGTCCATTCATCCGCCTTCCGGCGATTTCCGGTCACGATCATTGAGGGCGATCCACCCGCTTTTAACGACTTACCTGTTTTCGAACGCAACACCCGGTAGTTTCTGTTTGGTTGTTACTTTGAAACGTCCGGACTTCCTGCCCTTCGCAGTTTCAACGAAGGACGGGGCACCGGACAAGAAGCGCCCAGCTTCGCTTGGCGCACTATCATGGAGTTGAAGCGCAGAGCGCGTAACGGACGGAGGTCTGCCGGAGATGGCGTAGCAATTGATACCAGCGACTTGATCTCACTTTACTTTATGAGTTGGTCGTATTCGGCATGAGTTCCAATCCAAATCCAGACGATGCCCTCTTCTCTTTCTTTTCCCACTGCCCGGACTCAAAGGCGAGATCTGCTTTCTTTCCCAACTTATCGAGTTTCCCGGCAGCAACGTCCTGCTCGAACTGGGCATCCCAGCGTTTCGCAGCGTAGGCATCAATCCACTTCGTAAATGCCTCGAAATCAGAAGAATCCAAATTTTCGACTTCTTTTTCTAATTCAGTTAAGCTCATTACTGTGAATGTAAGGATATTTTCAGGCGATGAGCAAATTTATTTTGAGATCGGTGAAGACTGGCATCCCAGCCAGTGGGTTTTGGATTACTGGTGATTCTCGGATTTCCGGCGGCGTAAATGGGGTTGTCCAGCTCCGACTGGTTGGCATTAGGCAGACTGCAAATGGCTCGAAAGGCTCTGAACATGCTCGTCCCAGTGGAAAAGCGTATCCGGATCAAAATCCGCGCCATTAGGCCAGCATATCGTTCCGACTTCGGGGTCTAGCGATACCTGCCTGAAAAAGTCTGGATTCTTTAATCCTCCGAACAGTGAACCAAACATGATTGGAGTCAAATCGACTTGGCGACTCGCTCCACAGTCAAATTTTAAGTCCAAAACGCCATCCGAGATGATTTCCAGGCCCACGATTCTTTTAAATTCATGTTTCATTTTATTTCAATGGTTCAATTTTGTTTGGGGAATGCCCTTGTTGCAACAAATCCCAATCGTTCATTAGTTCCAGTTGGTGTATCTCTGCCCATGCTTCAACTAGTCGTCTTTGTTTAGATGGTATTTCACCTTCGATCATTTCTACCGGGTCAATCGTGAAGACTGCTGGATTCCCTTGATAGTAGGCATGAAAGTGCGGGAGATGGTGAGGCGTCCCGACCTCCATATACATCCGTATTAGGATTCCATAAAATCGAGCTAATTCAGGTATTCAATTAGGCTAGCTGAAATTGTCTCATATTCAATTCTATTCTGCCA
>PXBU01000018.1 GCA_003566795.1 Puniceicoccaceae bacterium
CCGCGTGATGCTCGATCTGCATCCTCCGGTAACCCGGTAGGACATGGCTGTAGTCAGCACCGAGGGATGGGTGATCGATCAGCCGCTTCATGCCTTCTTCCAATTCATCCAGATATTGGTCTGCTTTGTCGACACCCCACTCCTCGCGGATGTACACCCAAATGCCGATCAGGTCTGACTCAGCCCGAGGCGTGACAAGCAGCTGCCGCACTATTCAGCCACCTTCACCCGCTTGCGCGCGGATGCCTTGACAGCCGACATCTCCAGCGGTCTGGGATTGCCGCTGGCCTCACCCTCTGTAAGCGCCTCGCGCAGGGCTGCAAGGCGCTCTTGAGCCTGCTGGTCGCGCCGAATCAGGTGGCGGATGTATTCGCTGTCATTGCCAAACTGGCCGCTTCCAATCTGGCTTTTTACCCACTCGTCCTGCTGCTGGGTCAGGGTGATCGTTTTTCGATGCATGCTCATCCTCAGTACTCCACTGACTTGATTGTATGAAAATATCATACATGCTCATGCCAGCGGCTTTCGGAACGCCCGAGCAAATTCAGGACAGGCCTGATTTGCCCGACCGTGGTGGAAAGCGACACCCAATTCAGACATGAATTCGTAGGCCGGGGTTACACCCCCGGCGGGTGTGGCGACTTGAGTCGAGATTCCTGCTTCGATGCGGCATCGAACGTCGGCCACACGTGCGGCCGTGCGGAATACGGCGAGGAAGGACAGGCGCGGCAATATCAAGATCAGCGGGGAGGAGCAAGGAACGGCTGCAAGCCCGCGCGCTGTGCGAGGGCATGCCCTGGAAGACATTCATGCCCTTTATGTATTAACATTTGTATAGAGTGAAGGTGGGCGTAGCAGGCTGCTTCAAGGCGGTTTTTATGGGAAATCATGCAGATATACGGCTTTGAATGGGATAGTGGCAATTGGCCGAAATGCGGAAAGCATGGTGTGAGCCGTGAGGAAATCGAGCGACTGTTCCTGGAGGGACAGGCACGAATCGCACCTGACGTGAGGCATTCGACGTCAACCGAAAGTCGCCACATCGCAGCGGGCCGGGTTGATGGTCGAGCGCTTTTCGTGGCGTTTGCCCTGAGGGACCATCGCATCAGGCCAATCAGCGCCCGCTACATGCATGCAAAAGAGGCCAGTAGTTATGAAGCGAGTACCTGAGTTCAAGACCGACAAAGAGGCCGAGACGTTCCTGGAACAGGATCTGTCCGGCCTGGACTTCGAGCAGTTCACGCCGATGCGCTTTGAGATCGCGCAGAAGGACGCCGTGCTGACGCTGCGCATTCCTTCACCCCTACTGGAAGCGGTGCGGGCGAAAGCCAGGGCTAAAGGAGTGCCCTACGCACGCTATGTCCGGATGCTGCTGGAAGCGGATTTGCAGAGCGATCGCTGACCTGCGCCGGCCGGCCGGAGTGCGATGTGCAATGGCATTGTCTACTGGACGCTCATGGCCAGCATCCTGCACAAGTGCATGCATGGGACGTTGGGGGAGCGGTAGATCAGGACAAACCCAGCAGTTCAGCGCAGAACTGCGCCGGTGTCACGATGCGGGCTCGATGATAGTTTCCGGCCGGTGACAAGTGCATCTGCATTGCCAGCTTGCGCCAGCGCCAGCAGAAACGCATCATGTGGATCACGCACGTCGATTGAATGCTCTGCCGGCGTGTTGATCATGATGGCTCGCTGCAAATTGTTGATCAACGCCCCCACCCGATGCCCCTGCAGAAGGGGCCCGAAGCTTCGAGCAGCAGCCAGAATCTGGAACCGCTGTAAGCCCGCGCCCTGCGCGAGGCCATTACCTACCAGACGCTCATTGCTGGCATTCTGCACAAGTCCATGCCCGGGGCTTTTTGGGAGCGGCAGGCTTGGGTTAGCGCTGTAGCGCGCTCAGTTCCTCGCGAACCACGCGTCGCAGGTCAGCTTCTATCCGTTCCCCCTCCATCACCCGGCGCAGGGTGTCGTTGATCAGGGTCTGGTAGCCACGCTCACCGGCCAGGGCCTTGAAGTGCTCGATAATGGCGGCATCGAGCATGATATTGATCCGCTGCTTGGTGATCCTGGCCCGAACGGCCTGCTGCCACTGTTCCCGGCTGGCATCGACCCCGCCAATGCGAAAACGCCCGCGATCGAAATCGCTCTGACTCAGCGCCGGTGCGTCATCCAATGTCGGCATTTTTGAAGAAGAGCTCTGTTTCATGGCTGGTGGCCTTTCTCATTGAAATCACTCGAATGCACTCGTCGGACTCGACATGGACGATCAAGACCACCAGAGCATCAAGCAGCCCAACCGCAATCATCCTTTCTTCTCCGTAGTCTTCCCGGACGTCCTCGAACAGTAGAAGCGGGCCGGCAAAGACTCTTTCAGCATCACGAAAATCGAGGCCATGCTTGCTCAGGTTGCTCTGGCGCTTGGCTTCGTCCCAGACCCAGTCCACTCCGCCATTATACACATTTTTATCTTCACGGGCCCTGGCACCAAATTCAGGTAAACCAAATTCGCAAATTCGGGACCTATATGGACGCCTCCCCACTGTCAAGCGGCTTGTCCGGGGTTTGCGGTTTCTCCGGCGTCATCATCTCTATCCCTCCTCGAAAGGGCCTTCGTCGTTGACTTGTTGCGATGAATCAATGGTCTGCTGACATATATCCGGGCTCTGTATGGGGGATTTGATCGCTCTTACCCCCGGCCCACCATGAGTTTCGAGATGACCCCGAGACCTATACAGACAATCGGTTTTTCACCATGTCCCAAACCAGGTTCGCTCGGGGTCGGGTCAACCTATTGCTTCATCGACTTGTTGCAGACTCAACCGGCAGGATGGGCAGACCCAAATGCCTTGTTGACGTCGTAATGCTCGCCTCGGGCGACGATCCGCCAGC
>PXBU01000205.1 GCA_003566795.1 Puniceicoccaceae bacterium
TCGCCAAGCGCTTCCCGGGCCTGCTGCCCGACAGTGTAGAGACCTGATTGCGCCATCGGGGTGTAACGGGAGTCGCCGATGTGCGTGTTGTGGGCCCACAACACGCCGTGCGCATCTTCGCCGTAGGCTTCGCGCAGCCGCAGCACCGTGCCGATGAAGTTGGCGGCCCGTGGATTCCATGAGCGGGGATGCTGCATGACGCTCCGGCGCAGGTGCTGCTTGGCTTGAGCGATGACAGCAGCCTGTTGACGCGCCTGCAAAAATGCTTCCAGATCTGCCGCCCGCCACTTGTTCTCATCTTCCGCCAGCCGCTGCTGGATGGCTTCCAATTTTTCACCATTGGTGGGTTGCCCCTGTGCCACCGCGCGCACGTAGCGCTGGGAATCGCCCCCCAAGGCGCGGAGCGGGCGCAAGTCGGACTCCGCCTGGCGGCCCCAGCCAGCCTCCAATCGTTCGAGATATCCGGGAAGCTCCTCCACCGAGTCGCCCCACCCATAGACATCGATGCCGTGGATGCCCACCCGTTGCTCCGGCGGTAAATCGGCATTCCACTCACGCAGCCACTCCGCCAACTCCTCAATCACGGGGTTAGCCCACATCCACTCAGCCCAGCGATCAATCTGTGCCAGCACTTCGTGCGCGGAATCCGCGCTGTCAGGCAAGTGCCGCACATAGCGGTCCAGCGGATCGATCGCGGTCCAGTCACCCTCCACCGCGATAAAACGCAGTCCGGCCTCGCGAACCAGCGCACGCGTGATAGCCGCCCGCCAGGTGTAATATTCCAGCGTGCCGTGGGTGGTCTCACCCAGCAGCACCAGTTCTTTTTGGCCCAGAACGTCCAGCAGCTCTGCCGGTAGCGGCTCGGTCACTTCATCCAGTGCGACCGAATGCGCTTCGATGTAGCTTTCCCACGCCTCCGCGTTCGAGGCCGCACTCTTCGCGCCAGCCAGCAGGAACAGAGCCGCGCTCAAAATAAGGGCTGTCGCGCGACGCGCACCGGCGAAGGGGTGGGGGTGCGTGTGGTTCATGGCTGGATGGGCGGTTGATTTTGAAAGTTGTCCCTAGTCTGATGACTCAGGCGGTTTCGGACGAAAGATTTTCTCAGCGGGAACTCGGTTGGACCAGGGTAAGTCGCTATTTTGCCAGCCGTTGAGCAAGCGTCTGCCGGTATGCTTGCCCTCGCTGACAGCATTGCCCTGAAAGCCGTGGATCACGAAAAAGGCATTCGGAAAGCCATTTTCGCGGAGGAAGGTCGCGCTCGGTTCGCCGCGCGCGCTCCCGGATCGGCACATGGTGATGATGCGAGCCTCGCGGGTGAGGCCTTTGTTCTTCAGCGCCTGATCGATGAACTTGATAAAATCCGGGTTCCGCGTCATCTCGAAGCGATTGTGCTGCTCGGACCATTGGAACCGGTCCACCAGCAGAAAAGGAATGTTCAGGTCGACACTATCGGTGAAGCCCACGAATTGGATCTCAACCGGATCCCGCACATCGATGAAGAGGATTTGCTCGGGCGCGGCCGTCTTCATTTGGTAGGTCTTCTCGGCAGTCAAGCCGTAGTCCTGCTCGCCGACCGCGGGGCTCATGGAAATCAGTGCCAAGAGCGGGATGGAAAGGAAGTCGGTTCTCATCATCGGTGGTTAATGGAAGTTAAAAAAAGTTTTTTCATTTTTCGTAGTGAGAGGGTTTATCCCGCCTGAGCTGAGCTTGTCGAAGTCTCGATTGGAACAGGCTTACTATGAGCAAAGGCTCGATCCTGGCTACGGAAGATTCTGTCAAAAACTGATTTGATGGCCTTTAGAATGACAGCAAGCGAGTCTTATCATCAAGGATCAAACGGGTGATTGCAGCCGGTCGCGCGACGCGGACACCTTCGAGCAAGTCCTCCTCAGTCAGCTCCCGGTTGGGTAGGAAAATCGCACATAGCTCAACCGTTGCCCCCTGCCGCAGCAGAGCCCGCACCAGATCGCGCGGCGAACGGTCGGGTGGGGCGAACTTCCGGGACTCGCCGACCTCGGTCGCCAGGTAGCCGGCTTGGCCGCAAAGTAAGACCGTCACCTCCGCTCCCTGCTGTAACGCCTGGCTGGATAAGACCAGGGCCATCATCTGGGTCTCCTCGTCGGCAGTCGAAAGAATGGTGAGCAGTCGCTCAGAGTTCTCAGCTCCAAGCAAAGTGGAGCCAGCGAGAAGTGTGAGAATGGATAATAAGTAAACACGCATGCTTTGGATGTAAGCAGGACTTTTCCAGGTGTCAATGATCCTGGGCTTGTGATAGGCCGGGTGGACGGTGATCGGTGACCGGTGTTCGGTGGGCGGTTGTCGGTGGCTAGCGTGGCTACGGTAGAAAAACGGAGATAATGCCACTAATACCGCTGCCGGATTGCCATCCGTAGGGATGCTCTGTGCGGCACCCGCCCTCCATTCTCCGGTCTCCGACTACCCATTTAAAGTTCAACATGCAACGTTGGATATCGGACGTTCATGCGGCGTCACTCATGCCGCTGCGCACTCGGCCGATAGGCCATCCAGCGGGCTCGCCACCAAGTCCGCCTGGTCCTCCATCACGTGCAGGTAGATCCTCCCATAGATAATCACACGATGACGACCACGCACCTTGTCCGGCAAATCCGCTGCCGCTAGGGCGTCCGACCAGTTAGGGAAGGATACAGTAACCATAATACGGATAAGTATGAACGCTAGTTCACTTATTGCAAGCAAAAAATTTCACTTTTTGCTAATCACCGGCCGTGCGGGGCACGACAAACCCGGTGCGCCCCAGCACCCAGGACACCCGAACCCCGCGCGCGTGTTCGGTGACATTTTGACTCAACTTGGCTTGACCAATGATTCGACCCAAGGCAAAAAGATTGCATAAATGACCAAA